>JAILNQ010000121.1 GCA_024691425.1 Lachnospiraceae bacterium | reverse complement strand
TCTTTGGAGAAACCCATCATCGGATTTTCATAGCCTTTTTTGCGGAACGCATCACACACTTCCACCAGTTCCTTATAAGTCGACGGAACACTCAGCCCTTCCTTTTCGAACAGACTGCTGTTTACGAGCATGCCGTAGGTGTTTGAGAAAACCGGGACCATAGGGAGACTTCCGTCTTTCGTATTCAGGATAATATTGCTGCGGATGCAGTCAAGATCGAGCCCCAATGCAGGATCTGCCAGGTTCTCGGCGTGATCTATGGAAGATGCATACTGCTCTCTGCCGTACATCCAGGAATAATTGACATAGATGTCAGGGGCATCATTTCCATCAAGGACCGTACCGATCATGTTGTTATAGTCATCGACCTTAGTGAACGTCAGCTCCACGTTCGGATATTATTCGTTGAAACGGTCAAACTCAGCCTCAAGCGCCTCGAAGTTGTCATATCCGCCGACAACATTGATGCGGCAGCTTTTGGAAGTATCCATAGAAGGCTTGAAACCTTCTTCAGGAGCTTCCTGCACAACCTGATTTACCGAGATGCATGCAGTCAGTCCGAGGACCATAAGTACTGATAAAAACATACAGATTGTCTTTTTCATGATTGTTCCCTTCCTTCCCGGATTCTCCGGATTTCTTTGATGACAAGTTTGATATCGACAGGCTTTGCAATATGCCCGTTCTTTCCTGCATTCAGGCATTCAGTGACATTTTCTGAAAATGCGTCCGCTGTCATGGCAACGATCGGAATGGACGCAATCCCGGGATCCGGTAATTTCCGGATCGTCTTTGTTGCTTCGAGACCGTTCATCTCCGGCATCTGAACATCCATGAAGATAAGTTCATAACGGCTGGGTTCAGCCGCGCTTATCATATCCACACAGATGCGGCCGTTTTCTGCGCGGTCGGCGGTAATTCCGAACATGGCAAGCATGGCGGAAATGATCTCCCAGTTGATATCGTTATCTTCGGCCATAAGAATGCGAAGCCCGTGCAGATCGGAATAATCGTCCTCAGGCTCTAAGGATTTCGACTCTTTTCCCATAAGATCGTTGATCTTATCATAGAGAGTAGAACGGAAAAGAGGCTTGCTGACAAAGCCTATTGCTCCCGCTTCTTTTGCCCTATCCTCAATGTCTGACCAGTCATATGCGGAAATGAGCAGGATCGGAATATTCGCATCTATCTCTGAACGTATCCGATTGATGGTCTCAATACCATCAATTTCAGGCATTTTCCAATCAACGATCACGACATCATAATCACGTCCGGAAAGGTGTCTGTGCTCGATCATTCCTAGTGCTTCCGGTCCGCTTCGTGCCAGTTCTGTTGAGGCACCGAGAGACTCAAGCGTATCTGCCGCCGTCCGGAGCATGACATCCACGATAAGGACGTCAACGGGATCGAGCTTCATATCTTCCCTCTGCCTGTCGGCTGCAGGGATATCCAGCACGACTGTAAAAGTTGTTCCCTTGCCCGGCTCGCTCTGACATTCGATCGTTCCGCCCATCAGCTCAACCATCTGCTTTGTAATGGCCAGGCCAAGACCGGTTCCCTGAATGCTGTTGACACGGCTGTCTATCTGCCGGGAGAAAGGCTGATACATGGTCTCCATGAATTCCTCGCTCATTCCGATGCCCGTATCCGCTACAACATAGACAAGACGCACACAGTCAGGCAGCGGGCTCGTTTCCTCGCGCATTTCCACGCTGACTTTTCCGCCTGGTTCGGTGTATTTGATAGCGTTTGATAGAAGATTGATATAGATCTGGTTCAGACGCAGCTGGTCTGTATAAAGGTATTCTTTTTCGATCTGATTGATATGGAAACAGAATTCAAGATTTTTTTCCTTGATCATAGGCTGCGAGATGTTCACAAGGTTTTCAACCGTTTCAACAATAGAAAAAGTCAAGGGACTCAGCTTCAGTTTTCCGCTTTCCACTTTAGATATATCCAGAATGTCATTGATCAGTGTCATCAGATGATTTCCGGCAAGGCTGATTTTCCGAAGGCTTTCCCCTGTTGATTTTGTATCCTCGAGATTTTTCTCAGCGATAGATGTAAGGCCGATGATGGCATTCATCGGAGTCCGGATGTCATGAGACATGGTGGAGAGGAAATCTGTCTTTGCTTTATTTGCGGATTCAGCTTCTCTTGCCGCAACCTGAAGCCGCTTGTTAAGGAAAAGCATATGGCAGAGGTCGCATATGAACAGAATCAGCAGACCGGCAGAAACGACTCCGAACAACAGCCAGTTTTCTTTATCCACATTCAGATCCTTAGCCGGTACGAGGCCCAGCAGTGTCCATCCGGAGGTGGCGTCAACAGGGGTAAAGGCAAGTATGCACTCCTCCCCGTGCGAGTTAAGCATTGTGGCAGATCCGGTTATAGAAGTGATTTTTTTTAAACAGCTGATCCACAGATCCGGGATCCGATTTATTATATGATTTGTAGAACTCAAAAAAGCTGGAGTTTTTAAAACTGTATCCCTTAAGAATGTAATCGCCGTCTGCATCGATCATGGAAAGCGCGGCATTGACAAGCTCTGTCTGCGGAAAAACCCATTTCTTTTCAAGCTCCGAGATGGGTATTACTCTTAGCAGGACCGCAGTTTCAGAAGAATTTTTTTCAGTGTCATATAACGTAACCGTATTGCAGAAAGCAAGTGACTGTTCGCCGTTCATCGGATTAGTGTAAGCACGGGTTATATTGATCGACTTTCCGATGTCATCAGTCAGATTCATGCAGTCAAGTACATTGATCCGTTCATAGGAAACGGCATAGTCATCGCTCGTACCCTGTTTAGGACGGGTAGAAAGGCCAGTGAGCGTGTCAAGAGAAACCAGATGTGCCGAAGTGTCAGCAAGCACATGCGAGGCACGTATATACTCGGCTGCTTCTTCCATGGTCATGGCACTGCTTTTGATATAGCGTGCCCATACATCGCAGACCTTCTGCTCGCCTTCGAGATAATTCTCTGTCACCTGCTCCATAGTGACCGTTGTGTTTACAAAGTTCTCTATCTGCCTCTGGTAAGAATCCCGGCTGGCGATTCTGGAGTAGATAACAACGAATATCAATATGGCCGCAATAATGACAACATTGACAATTATTATAGGAATCTTTTTCGTGTTCTGATTTTCCATAAAATAAAATCCTTGTTTCCGATATTCAATGTCCGGACAGAAAATATACATATATTACAATATGCGAAAAATGTCCTTAAACTCTGTATCAGCATTATTTTTCATTATCTTTCGTTATCTTTCATTATCTTTTCCGGATCATTGATTTACGAAGAAATAGAGCGACATTGCCCACAACATGTGATATAGTTGCCACATATTTTAACTTTATATGGAACAGTTTCAGAAAAGATTATGAAAGGGATGGATCAGTGAAAAAGAAAATTCCAACATGGGTAACAATTGTCCTGATCTTTGCGTCGATAGCATGCATGGCGTTCGGCATCTATCGCGGAGAGGTGGATACGGTCCTGACAAAGGCCGTCAATATCTGCATGGAGTGTATCGGTCTTGGCTAAAAATCCGCACGTTCTGAGAAAATGTATCCAGGCCGGATGGGGAATCCTTTCGAACGCTTATGTAAAGGGATTTCTGCCCGGCGGATCACCGATCTACAAAGGAGAATTGAAAAGGATCTGCGTTCCCGGCATGAACTGCTATTCCTGTCCCGGTGCGCTGGGCTCCTGCCCCATCGGATCGATGCAGGCGGTTTTTGACGGCAGGCAGAGGAAATTTGCATTCTACGTTGTGGGCTATCTGGCTCTCATAGGATTGATCGTAGGCCGGTTCGTCTGCGGATGGCTCTGCCTTTTTGGGCTGATCCAGGAGCTGCTTTATAAGATCCCGACACCGAAACTGAAAGTTCCGGAGAAAATCGACCGGCCATTGCGCTATCTGAAGTATGCGGTGCTTTTCGTGATGGTTTTCGCACTGCCGTTTTTCGTTCGCTCAGAGTTCGGAATGGGAGCACCGTTTTTCTGTAAGTTCGTATGCCCCGTGGGAACGCTTGAAGGCGGTATTCCCTTAGTACTCCTTAATGATGCGATGAGGCCTGCGCTCGGATGGCTTTTCAGATGGAAGTTTCTGCTGCTGATCATCTGCATTCTATCATCGGTTTTCATCTACCGGCCGTTCTGTAAATACATATGCCCGCTGGGGGCGTTTTATGCACTGTTCCAAAAGGTCAGTCTGGTGAAAATGCATGTTGATGAGAGTGCATGCGTGAACTGCGGGCTTTGTGCTAAAACATGTAAAATGAATGTAAATCCCTGCAAGAACCCGAACAGCGGTGAGTGCATCCGTTGCAGAGAGTGCATAAATGCTTGCCCGAAGCATGCTCTTTCCATGGGAATACGGGAAAAAGGAGCTTTGGGCGAAAAGGATATATCAGGAGTTATGGAGGAAAAATCATGAAAAAGACAATAATAGTAAGTGTATTGATTCTTGCGATGCGCGCAAGTAGAAGGGCGGCGCTATAGTCGGCGATCCTATTGTCGGAGCATCTCCTCAGAAGTACAGAGAAAAAATGTAAGAGTATCTCTCGCAGGCAAAATGAAAACAGATAATGGGTAAGATATGAAATAAAAAGGACATCCGCGGATGTCCTTTTTATTACACAATGATCACATCACCTGGAATTATCGATACTGATATGTGTAGTAATAATTCGGATAGAAAATATACGGGTTGCTGACAAAAGGCATGCAGCAGCCGTAATAAGGATAATAGGGGTAATAAACTACAGGCGGTGTGTATGCAGGTGCATAGTGATGAATGATAGCGGCCTTGCCGATCACGGAATCCGGATTGATCGTAGTTATCGGAAGTGCAAGAGCGGTTGCAAGCTCAGGCTGATTCGACTTCAATATGTCAAGAGTTGCATTATAGTTGATCTGAGCAAGCTTTATCTGCTCATCAGTCATCTGTGCTGCAGGCAACGTATCTGCCAATATCGGAGCGGCATTGAGTACGAACAGCGCAACGGCCAATAAACCGGATATAAGAAGTTTCTTTTTCATAAAATCACCGTACCTCTCATAATACAAGAATAAATAACACACTATATTTTATAGCAGTTTTTTCTATCATGCAATGATATGATGAAAAAAAATAAGGAATTATGTGATAAAATCGCTTATTATATAAAAAACACACGCAGAATATGGCGCAAAATGCAGAAAAAAGAGGGATGGGCAATGCCGAACTACAATAAAACCAAAACAGCATGTTACCTGGGATTCGTGACACAGGCTATAGCAGCGAACTTCGCACCGCTGCTTTTTCTGAGGTTTCATAATGACTATGGGATTTCTCTCGGAAACATAGCGCTTATTTCTACGGTTTTCTTTTTTACGCAGCTTCTTGTAGATGTATTCTGCGCAAAGTTTGTTGACCGGATCGGGTACAGGGTTTCGATCGTTGTTTCAGAAGTATGTTCGGCAGCAGGCCTTGTCGGTCTTGCTTTTTTACCGGACATCTTACCGAATGCTTTTGCAGGGATACTTATCAGTGTAACCGTATATGCGATGGGATGCGGGCTTATCGAGGTACTGGTCAGCCCGATCATTGAGGCCTGTCCGTTCGAGAACAAGGAAGCGACCATGAGTCTTCTGCATTCTTTTTACAGCTGGGGAGCAGTGGGAACGATACTTATCTCTACACTGTTCTTTACAGTGTTCGGAATGGACAGATGGAAGTGGCTTGCAGTGCTCTTTGCACTTATCCCGGCATATAACATATACAACTTTTCGACCTGCCCCATCGTCCCGATCGTTGAAGAAGGTCAGGGCATGGGAATAAGACAGCTCGGTAAAAAGCCGCTTTTCTGGGTGGCCATACTACTTATGGTATGCGCTGGTGCGTCAGAACTTGCAATGGCTCAGTGGGCATCGGCATATGCAGAGGCAGCTCTCGGGCTGACAAAGTCGCTCGGAGATCTTCTGGGCCCGTGCCTGTTTGCGGTCACGATGGGGATAAGCCGTATGATATTCGGAAAATACGGGGATAGAATGGACCTTACGAAGTTCATGACAGGATCGGGAATTCTGTGTGTTGTATGTTACCTTCTGGCTTCGCTATCCTTGGATCCGGTGATCGGGCTCATCGGGTGCGTATTATGCGGATTCTCGGTCGGAATCATGTGGCCGGGTACTATAAGCATTTCATCCCTTAAGTTTCCCATGGGAGGAACGGCTATGTTTGCGCTTCTGGCAATGGCCGGTGACCTTGGAGGAAGCGTGGGACCGGCAGTCGTCGGCAAGGTAACTCAGTATGCCGGCGATGACATCCGCGCAGGAATGCGAGTCGGACTTGTTTTTCCGGCAGTGCTTATCATAATGCTGGCTATAATAGGAAAGTCGGCCGCATCGTCAGACAAGAATTAAGATATACGGGATACGGCCCCGGTCACATATCGGGGTATAAAAAATACACAGCATATTGAAAAATATTTTCATTTCATCTATTATATAGACTGTGAATAATATCGAAACCGATATGAAGAGGGGGAGAGATAAATGTCGGAAAGAGATGTTAGGGTGATCGAAACGATGACGCGTACGGGTATATGCTTTGATGATCTGTGTGATGCGCTTATCCAGTTTCCGTATGAAGATATTGAAGTTATCTATCAACGGACCAGAAAGGAAATAAACGGATGGGACAGCATCGACAGAGAGTGGATGGTGCAGGCTCCCGTACAGGCAGTCTGAACGGAGAAACAGAAGAAGTACCGCAAAAAACCTGATGGGAGATTCTCATCGGGTTTTTTCATATAATGGACATATGTTTATTCATGATACCGGAGAATGAGATGAAGAAAAAAAGCCGGACAGGAATTTGAGCTCATTCCTGTTCTGAAGGAATCGGCAGGAATAAGCCTGTCGAGCTTTAAAGTGACCGACAAGTGCAAAACAAGAGGAGAAGGATCATGGATTATTTAATGCTGATATATCCCTTGATAGTTCTGGTGATATTGCTTGCGGGATGCAAAGTGAAGAAAAAGGGAGAGTTCGAGGAACTGGCATGGTCCATCTCGCAGTCAAGGGACATGCAGGCTGCCGCCGCTCTCATGATCATCATCCATCATACAGTTCAGGCGATAACTTTTTATGGAAATACATATAAAGGACCGATAACTGTATGGAGCTCGTTCGGGATATACTTCACGTCGATCTTCTTTTTCTTTTCAGGGTTCGGACTATATAAAAGCATTACGCAGAAAGAGAACTATCTTGACGGATTCTTTTCCAGAAGGTTGCCGAGGATAGTAATACCGTTCATGCTCATCAACCTGATCTTCCTTTTTATTGTCCCTGCGGGGAGGATCACCAAAATCCGTCATGTTTTTACATCGATCCTGGGGCTGACGCTTCTTAATACCAACACATGGTTCATAGTAGAACTTGTCATTTTATATATTGCGTTTTATATAGCTTTCAGAAAATCCGCTGCGGAATCGGCAGCACTTCGGAAGATATTTCTGTTCACGATGGCGCTCGTGATCTTTTCGCTTCTTTTAGGACATGATGGCAGCGAGATAAACGGCCATTGGTTCATGGGGGAATGGTGGTACAATACGACACTGATCTTCGTCATGGGCCTGTACTTCTCAAAATATGAAAAAAGCATAAAGGCGTTTGCCGAAAAACACTATAAGATACTGCTGTCGGTCATGACTGTTCTTCTTATCATCACGTTCATTGCAGAGGAGATCATCCGCCTGACTTTCGGATTTTATTCAGAGACCGTAAACAATCCCGGATACGGCGATAAACTTCTTACGATGGTATCACAGACATTGACCTGCGCAGTTTTTATGTGCGTTCTGCTCCTGATAAATATGAAGATCCGCTTTAATAACCGTGCGCTGGTATTTCTCGGTGGGATCAGTTTTGAGATATTCCTTATACATGATGCGTTTGTTGAACTGCTTCCCGGAGGCCTTGAAGGTACTATGCCTGACATGGAATATATCGGCCTGACAATGGTGCTGGGTGTATTATCCGGATGGATCCTGTCAATTGCAGATAAATATCTCGTCGGGTATTTCGGTGACGGTTCCGTACCTTTCTTTTCCATGAAGCGTCCCATTATCCCGGAAGATGTTCCTGATGAGGCTGCACGGAAGATCCGAAGGAAGCGGATAGTTATGACGGCTGTCAAGGTTTTTTACCTTGCCGTATTTATCGGAGTGATCGTTACCGAGTGCATGGCATGGTTCTTTTGAATATGGAAAAGGCATAGCGTGTGTTATAATGTTGCCTGATGAACCGATGTTCCAAAAAGCGAGGGAAACAACATGAAATACGATTTTGATTCTGTAATAAACCGGAGAGATACAGACTCCATGAAATGGGATGTCGAAGTAAATGAGCTTCCGATGTGGGTGGCGGATATGGATTACATCACAGCCCCGGAAATACTCGATGCGCTGAAAGAAAGACTGGATCACGGAATACTCGGCTATCCGGTCATACCGGGAAGGTGGTATGACGCATATATCAACTGGTGGAAAGACCGTCATGATCTTGCCATGAAAAGAGAATCCCTTGTTTTCTGTTCGGGAGTCATTCCTGCTGTCTCTGCGATGATAAGGGCTTTTTCCCTTCCCGGATCTAATGTTCTTATCGAGCCTCCTGTTTACAACTGCTTCTTCAATATAATCAAAGGAAATGGCCGAAAGGTTCAGGAGAGCCCTCTGATCTACAAAAACGGCGCTTACGAAAGAGATTTCGAGGAGCTGGAGAAGCAGATGTCAGATCCGGAAACGGAGCTAATGATACTTTGCAATCCGCAGAACCCTACCGGCAACATATGGAAAAAAGAGGAACTCGCAAAGATCGGTGAGCTTGCTGAGAAACACGGTGTAAAGATCATATCGGACGAGATACACTGTGATCTGACCGAGCCCGGAATGGGGTATGTTCCTTTTGCAGCTGCATCCCCCGTCTGTGCCGATATAGGAATATCCTTTATCGCACCTACAAAGGCTTTTAACCTGGCAGGGCTTAAAACAGCTGCAGTATATGTATGCAACGAAGAAACAAGAGAAAAAGTGAAAAAGGCACTAGATACGGATGAACTGTCCGAGCCTAATGCTTTTGCAAGCACTGCAGCGATAGCGGCTTTTGAAAAGGGCGGACCGTGGCTTGACGGACTGCGTGAATACATTTCTGAAAACAGAAAAACGGTTTATGATTTTCTGCATGATGAGCTGCCGCAGATCCATGCTGTAAAGGGCTTTGCAACTTATCTTATGTGGCTCGATATTTCCGGACTTAAGAAAGATACTGATAAATTTGCTGCTTTTTTAAGAAAACAGACCGGACTATTTCTGTCCCCCGGCGTCATATTCGGACAGCAGGGCATGGATTTCTTAAGAATGAACATCGCCTGTCCGAAGAGTGTTCTTATGGATGGACTGTCCCGCTTAAAAGCAGGTGCGGATGAATGGATGAAAAAAGGAGAGAAATGATGAAGAAAAAACTGATTTTGGCAGTGCTTGCAATATCCCTTTTCATGACAGGATGTGCAAGCGTAAATATCACTATAACAAAACCGGACAAAGCAGAATCAGAGAAAGAGTCAGTATTATCCAAGGGAATTCCGTGGATCGATTCTGAACTTAAGGAGAACCTCTCTGAAGATATGCCTGTTGATCCGAAGGATGATTTTCACCTTTATGCAAATAAGGAATGGCTTCTTGATAGCGAGATACCTTCAGGCTATAAGGCATGGTCGCACTATACTGAGCGCGGACTTGAGGTCAAAAAGCAGTGCATGGATCTTCTGAAGAAAGATGATCTGACCGGACATGATGCAGAACTCATACAGACATATAACGACCTGATCCTTGACTGGGATGCAAGGAACGCTTCGCAAGTGTCTGAGATCCAGGATCTTTATGACGCTGTATCGGCAGCGGATGATATAGAAGATATTACTGCATTTCTGACTGATAGCGCTACAAGTGATATGCTTTTCTCATTTTTCAATTATAGCGCATGTATCGGATTCAATGATCCGGAAAAATATATCGTGGGCGTTGATACGCCATCACTTCTTCTCGGCGATTCCGCTGAGTATCCGGAAAGGACCGAACTCGGTGATATGTACTATGGGTATGACAAGGATATGTTCATTTATATTTCCGGAAAGCTCGGGGAGGAAAAAAGCCAGGCAGAAGAGAAATTTGATTCGGCTATAGAACTTGAGACGAAACTTGCTGAAAAGATATACACTACCAAAGAACAGAAAGAAGACGACTATTTTGACAGGATCAATAATGAAATGCCGTTTGAGGAAGTGACAGAGCTTGCAGAAGTTTTTCCGCTCGGGGAGATCCTGACTTCTTCAGGTTATGAATATCCTGGAATGTATCTTGTTACGAGACCTGACTATTTTGAGCTTCTTGATGAGGTTTATACCGATGAGAATCTTGATGGGATCAAGAATCTTATGCTCGTAAAATATCTGTTGGGGTATCAGCAGGTTCTGGACAGAGAAACATATGAGAGATCGATCGAGGCCAAGAATGAATATTTCGGAACAAGCGGGAGCTTATCAGACGAGGAAATGGCATATAATATGGTCAGTTCAATGCTCCCGGCTTCAATGCAGAAGGTCTATATATCAGAATACGGTTCAGAGGAAGATAAAAAGAAAATGTACGATCTGTGCCAGGAAGTAATTGATACGTACAGGGAAATGCTCTCAGAAAATCAGTGGGCATCTGATGAAGTCAGGAATTATGCGATAGAGAAACTTGATAAGATGAAAATACATGCGGCATATCCCGATAAGTTCAGGGACACGTCAGGAATTGATATTAAAGGATGTTCACTTTTAGAGGCCAGGGAAAGGATTATCAGGACCGAAGAGGAATACTCGAAGAGCCTTATCGGAACATCAAAAGATAAGGATATGTGGGCTGAGGGATTTGACATTCTTTCCTGCAACGCATTTTATGATCTCCAGGAAAATACTATCAACATGATCATAGGGATGATGGGCGAGCCGTTCTTCTCAAGCGAAATGGGCACAGAAGAACTGTATGCTTCCATAGGAGCATTCTGGGTCGGTCATGAGATTTCGCATGCGTTTGATAGCAATGGAGCGCAGTTTGATGCCGAAGGAAAATTCAGAGACTGGTGGACCGAAGAAGATAGAGCAGAGTTTGACAGACGGGTATCAAAAATGGACGATTATCTTGACAAGATAGTGGCGTTCGACGATAAGCACTTTATCGGTAAGAATATTGATACGGAGATGGTCGCAGATATGACAGGGCTTCAGTGCGCATTGCGCATGGCATCAAAAGTCGACGGCTTTGATTATGACAGGTTCTTCAGAAAGTATGCGCAGATGAATGCAAGTCTCAGCGTATACAGTTATGAACTGTCGACTCTGACGCAGGACGAGCATCCGCTTGATTATTCGAGGACGAACGTTCCGGTCCAGCAGTTTGAAGAGTTCTATGCAACTTATGATGTCAAAGGGGGAGATAACATGTATCTGGCTCCCGAAGAGAGACTTGTTATATGGTAAGTCAAGCCCGAAAGATGGGTGTGGACAGGTGATTTTGTGACATAATATCTGCTGGCCTATCAAAAACGCGAGGAGTTCAATAATGAAAAACTGGAAAAACTGGCAGATAGTTCTGTTCACTTCGATATGCGTATGCCTGAACATAGGAGGAAAACTTCTGGCCGACTGGCTGGAGCTTCCGATATGGGCCGACTCTTTCGGCACGGCGCTATGCGCGTTCATAGCCGGTCCGATCTGCGGTGCGATAGTGGGCATGACCGCAAACCTGGCATACAGTGCGGTCAATCATCTTTCGGCAGTATATGCCATTACCAATATCGCATTGGGCATCATCGTGGGAATCGCAACAAAACGCAACTGGTTCGATCAGTTTTTCGGATTCATGAAAGCCGCTACTCTGACAATGCTTACGGCACTTGCAGTGTCTGTTCCGCAGAACATTATTTTCAATAAAGGCCTTACGGGAAACGTATGGGGTGATGGAGTTATAGCTTATCTTCAGAGCAGGAACTGGCCGGTCATTTTAAGCTACATTTCAGGACAGCTCGCGATCGAGTTTGCTGACAAGGTTCTTACTATCGCAGCTATTTACATTGTTTTCCTTGTACGACGTTGGCGACGAGATAAAGATGAAAATGAAAAAGCGATGCACCTTGGAGAAACTGCGGGTGCCGTTATTCTCTGCCTTGTGCTTTCTCTGTCGATGCCTTTGACTGCCAAGGCTGAAACGGCTTCATCGGAAACGATAGACTACAATGACTATGTTCAGAGCGTATACAGCAGCAACAACGGTCTGCCGTGCGGTGAGGCAAACGACATTGCCCAGACAAACGACGGTGTACTCTGGATCGGAACATATGCCGGGCTTTACCGGTACAACGGACGGGAGTTCCACTGGGTGGACAATTATGAATCCGTCAAAAACGTCAACTGCCTTTATGTTGATGAAGAAGGCCGTCTTTGGGTCGGGACGAATGATAACGGTCTGTCTATTGTTATCCGCGAAAAGGTCGTTAATGTCATTGATCAGTCCAGCGGTCTTCCTTCGAACTCCGTCCGATGCATCATACGTGCTACGGACGGGATTTATTATATCGGAACTACCGGAAGCATGCATATGCTGGTAATGAACAACGGCCTTAAAGCAGCAAATACATTGGATGAGATAAACTATGCCGATAGCATAACGGCCGATGAGAACGGACATGTTGCTACGATCTCCTCCGATGGAAGACTCTTCCTTCTGAAGAAGGGTGAGATAATAAGCAGGCTTCAGCTGCCGGGTGAAGAGGAACTGTTCAACTGCTGCGCTTTTGCTCCCGATGGAAAACTGATGGTGGGCTCATCCACCGATCACATTTACTGCTATGACATATCCGATGAGGACTTCGAACTTGTCGATACAATAACCTGTGAAGATGTCACCTGTATCAATAACCTGAATTTCTTAAGCGATGGAACGCTGTTCATATCCACCGACAGCGGTGTATCCTATATCGATTCTGAAGGTTATCATCGCGTGAACACGAATGATTTCAACAATTCCATAGATAATATGCTTTATGACTATCAGGGCAACCTCTGGTTCACATCATCAAGACTCGGTCTTCTGAGACTGGCAAAATCCCCCTTCACTGATGTATATGGATCGATCGGGATGGAGCGGCGTGTTGTCAACGCTATCGTTTTCTGGCAGGGAAACTACTATATCGGTACTGACAAGGGACTTGATGTGGTGGACAGAACATGCCGCATTCAGATTGAAAACGAACTTACCAATGAGCTTGATGAAAAACGTATCCGCTGCATGTATGTTGATGATGATGATCATCTGTGGGTGTGCACATATGGCAACGGACTGATGGAATTCTCTCCTGATGGGGAATCGTGGGTATACAATGCGGACAGCGGCAGTTTCGGAAACCGCGCACGTGTAGTTGTCGGTCTTTCGGACGGAACGATCATGGCAGCAGGCGATACCGGGATCAGCTTTATCCGGAATCATAAGATCGAGAAGACGATCAGCAATGAGGACGGCCTGATCAACTCAATGATACTGACCATAACGGAGATGAGTGACGGAACGATCCTGGCGGGAACTGATGGTGACGGAATCGCCATCCTTAAAGACTGGAAGGTAGTTGACATGCTGACAAGAGACGACGGTCTCAGCAGCGGCGTCATATTGCGTACAGTACAAGATCCTAAGTCTGATGGAGTTTTCATCGTCACCAGCAATAGCCTGTGCTATCTTGAGCCTGAAGGTACCATAAGGGTTCTGGATAAATTCCCGTACTTCAATAACTATGATATCTGGGTTAAGGACGAGGATACTCTGTTCGTTATGTCCAGTGCCGGAATATATGTTGTGGAAAGGGATGAACTTGTAGAGGGGGGAGAAATGGCATGGGAACTTCTCGATGCCCGCAGAGGCTTAGGTACTTCTCTTACCGCCAATTCGTGGAACTATTACAACGGCAGAAAAGAGCTGTTTCTTCCGTGCGATACAGGAGTCTATATCATAGATGTCGATAAATACAACAGCGAAGTCCGTTCCTACCGTATGCAGCTGGCATCAGTAGTGCTTGATGACGTGAAGCAGCCGATTTCCAGGACGGGAGCCATTATCGTCGGACAGGGTGTCAGCCGTGTGGAACTCAACCCTGAGATATTGAACTATACGATCCAGGAGCCTAATGTCGGCTATAAGCTTGAGGGGATTGATCCGCAGTGGACGAAGGTCCCGCAGAACAGCCTGAACAGTATCGTCCGTGTTAACCTTCCTGCCGGAGATTACACTTTCCGTCTGGCAATATTTGACAGCGCCGGAGAAAAGGTTTTAGAGGAGCGGAAATTCGAACTGATAAAGGAAGGAGAATTCTACGAACGTCCCGGTTTCACTACTTACCTGCTTCTGCTTTTTTCTTCGATCATCATCTGGTTTACCTGGATGGTTGTCCAGAGACAGCTCAACCAGCAGCAGATAAAAATCAATATGGCTAATGAAACAGTCATGGCTATTGCAAACGCAGTCGATGCCAAGGACGTGCGTACGCATCAGCATTCTCTGCGTGTGGCGGAGTATTCGGAGCTTATTGCCCAGGAGATGAACTGTTTCAAATGGTGGAACCGTAAAAAAATGATCTCCAACCTGCGTAAAGCCGCACAGATGCATGACATCGGAAAGATAGCCATTCCTGACAGCGTCCTTAACAAGGTCGGGCGTCTTACTGATGATGAATATGCAAAAATGAAATCGCATGTTATAAGCGGTGCTGAAATACTGAAGGATTTCACGCTCGTTGAGAATGTCGTGGATGGAACACGTTATCACCATGAACGATATGACGGTCGCGGATATCCGGATGGACTCAAAGGAGATGAGATTCCTCTGTTCGGCAGGATCATCGGCGTTGCGGATGCTTTTGATGCGATGACGTCTAACAGAGTTTACCGTCACCATATGGATACGGATTATGTAATGAATGAGATGAAACGCGGACGCGGGACACAGTTCGATCCCGAAGCGCTTGATGCATTTTTACGTCTGGTCGAGAGAGGCGCGATCAACTTGGATGAGATATATGCCCAGAAGAGAGCTGAAATCGATAATGCGGACAAAGAGGCTCAGGAAGAGCTTGCGCGCCGTGTCCAGGAAGATAAGAAGATACAGGCTGCCGAAATGCAGAATGAGGGAAAGGGTACAGGAGATGAAGCTGCGGCTGCAGCTGACGGATCGGAAGATAAACCGGAAGTAAATACTGATGAGAAGGGAGATAAGGCATGAAACGGGTATATTTGATCACAACTGCAACCTGTCTGGTCATCATGGCTATCCTTCTTGGCGTTTTCCGTGTTCTGAATCTCTCCGGCGGAAAGGATAGCGTTAAAGTCGGATTCATATATGATAATGATGAAAGCACGCCTTATACGTACAACTTTTCCATTGCAAAGGATGCAGTTGAAAAGAAATACGGAGAGCGGGCGGAAATACTCACACGCAGCAACGTTTTAGATGATGAGATGGAAGAACCATTAAGGGAACTTGCAGATCAGGGATGCGACATCATATTCTTCAATGGATACAGCGAGTTTGTAAGAAGGCTGGCTCCGGAATATCCCAACACTGAATTCTGCCAGACTTCCTTTATGGACATGAGCAATCAATCGGTTCCGGAGAATTACCATACATTCAAAGGCGAAGCGTATCAGGGACGTTACGTCAGCGGAATAGCAGCGGGAATGAAGATCAGACAGATGATCACTCAAGAGATCATTTCGGAAGATCAGGCTATAGTCGGTTTTGTAGCTGCATTTCCGACACCGGAAGTCATTTCAGGTTATACGGCGTTTCTGCTGGGCGTCCGCTCGATAGTTCCGCAGGCAGTGATGCATGTGTGCTACACGAATACCTGGAGCAGCTATGCCCAGGAAAAGAGCGCGGCTGAAAGGCTCATAGATAAGGGATGCGTGGTCATTTCCCAGCATACCGATACGATAGGTCCGGCCATAGCATGCGAGGAGGCATTCGAAAAGAAAAAAGAAGTATATTTCATCGGCTACAATCAGAGCATGTCGGAGGTGGCTCCCAGTTCCTCTCTTGTAACATCAAGAATCTGCTGGGAACTTTATGTTACTGAGGCTGTTGATGCGGTGATGGCTAACAGGAAGATTGAAAAAATAGTTACCGGGCGGATTCATGGGACGGACGTGTCTGCCGGATTTGAAAAAGGATGGGTTGAGATGCTCGACCTGAACCAGCAGGCTGCGGCACCCGGGACAGAAGCCGCCATGAAAAAAGCGATAGATCAGTTCAAACGCGGAAACGGTGATTTTGTTTTCAAGGGAAACTATACAGGGGTTGATCCGGATGATCCTTCCGATAAGATCGATCTGAAGAACGGATATAAAGAAAATGAAAAAACGTCATATCCTCTGTTCCATTACATACTTACGGATATCATAACAATAGAACAGTAAATGGATCAGTTTTTGTCGAGGACCGCTTTTATAGCAGCTGACAGGACTTCTAATTTCATAGGCTTGCTCAGATAGTCGGCGAATCCGTGGCTTAAGTACATTTCCCGGGCGCCGGCTATTGCATTTGCAGTCAGTGCGATATATGCAGTGTCTTCGTTCAGATTTCCCTCAAGAGTCCTTGATTTTTCAAGCGTTTCTATGCCGTCCATATTGGGCATCATGTGATCGAGAAGTATAACATCATATTTCTTTTCTGTGATAAGATCCAGCATTTCTGCACCGCTTGCGCATATAGTGACATCGGCTTTTAATACTCCGAGAAGGCCTTTTGCGACCTTAAGATTCATCTTGCTGTCATCGACAACGAGAACACTTATACCGCTCAGATCTGAAAGCTCTTCGCCGGAATCTGCTGCGGTATTGCTATATGAGCTTATGCTGCCTATAGGAGAGGAATCAGTTACTGCCTGAGGAATATGGACAGAGAATTCAGTGCCTTCCCCGTACGTGCTCATACAGTCTATCTCACCGCCCATGAGCCTGACGAGATTAGCTGTTATGGCAAGTCCGAGTCCCGTGCCTTCAATGGATTTCGTCTTGTTGTAATCAAGGCGTTCAAACTGCTTGAAGAGCCTGTCTTTGTCGCTTTCTTTTATTCCAATGCCGGTATCCTTTACGGATATGAACATATCGATATGATCATCATCGATAATAGTGTGGCTGACCGTGAAGGTGACTTTTCCTTTCGGGGTGTATTTAACTGCATTGTTGAGCAGATTGATCATGACTTCACGGAGCCGTTTCTCATCTCCGATGAGCTTTGACGGAAGTGATTCTGAAATATTCTTTTCAAAATCAAGTCCTTTCTCATCTGCTTTAACGCTTATCATCGTGATGATGCTGCTGATGAGAACGGTGCTGTCATATTCGGCATCAATGATATCCATCTTGCCCTGCTCGATCTTGGAAAAATCGAGAACGTCACTTATTATTTCGAGCAGAGCCGTTCCTGCGCTTTTGATATTCTGAGCGTATTCCTTGACCTTGGGATCCGCGTTTTCACGCAGTATCAGTTCATCCATGCCAAGTATCGCATTTATGGGAGTACGGATCTCGTGGCTCATATTGGCGAGGAAAGTTGTTTTTGCCTGGTTCGCGCTCTGAGCCTCGAGAGATATTGCCCGAAGGTCGCTGATATTTTTTATTTCATGGGATACGGCAACGATAAGCAGGATCATCAGCCCTACTGCAACAAAGGCGCCGTCATTAGTATGGACGGGGACATTCACATGAATGATCTCTGCTATGCATAGAAGGGAAAAAAGGCTGAAGCCTATCGTTATGAACATATTCTTTCTGTGACCTTGGAAGAAAGTATCGTATAGCAGAATTCCGAAACAGAATACGGCGACAATGCCGATGACGGTATCATTTATCAGCATTGTATCGACAAAATCTGCAATCCCGAAAAAGTGGAGCGCAGCCTGGATGACGAAATTTGCGATGATAAGGAAGCATAACGGGATATAGAACTTCCGGTAGCGGTCTTCAAGAAGACTGTTTATATATGCCGCAAAGGGGAACGGAATGATCATGATGACGAGGTATTCCGCTATACCGTCAACAAAATAATTCTGGAAAATAAGCGGATACGTAAGATTATCGAGCAGAAGCCAGATAGCGGAACCGAGAACCCCGATGCCAAGATACCATAGCGGAAAAGCCCGTCTTTTCATTATCCTGTATACGAGGCATATGAAGGAAATAACCGTGCTTAAGGTGATGACCGCAAATCCCAGGAAAAGAAGAAAGAGGTTATTGTCTATGAGTGTCATGGCAAAGCCGAGGCGGTTTCCGATGTAGACTTCACCGAAGTAAAATTCATCCAGCCAGTAATTCGGGCGGATCAACGTAAGCTCCTTGCCTGCATCATTTCTGCGCAGGGTGATCGGAACCCACATTCCCTTGACGTTCCGGCCGAAAACAGAATAGCTCAGTCTGTAGCTGTTCCGCAGTTCTCCATCGATATATGCGTCAAGGTCCTTGCCGGTCAGAATGAATAAGCAGTTTCCGTCTCCGAGCTCATCAGGCAACGTCATCGATACCCGGACATCATCAACATCTTTTACGTCGATCCCTTCACCTGTTCTGTACTGCCCGGTGAAGCCGGAAGGATCCGTGTATGTCCATACGGCATCATAAGGTTCGCATTCATTGGCATATAATGATGCGTTCTTAACAAAGAACTGTCCGTATACGAAAATGATGATCGTAAACAGAATGCAGGCGCATATGCAGATTTTGATCACAAAATCGATTTTTTCCGGTTCGTTTTTTCTGTCAGTATCTTTCATAAAACACCAAAGGATATTTCTGTCCGATAAAAAAAGCGAAGAAATCGCGCTCTTCGATGATAATAGATTACCATATAATAACGAAAAATAACAGACTTGCATTTGGACGGTCACGGTTGAATGATACCATAGCGGTTATGATATAATACGATACATAAAATCATAGAAAGCTTTCAGGCAGTCAGGAAACATGAATCTCGACAGGATCAGATCATTCATTCAGGAAAGACGAGTTCTTCTCATATACATATCAATAGCGGTAGCCTCGCTCGCACTCATAACCGTGGTTATCGTTCTTGCTGTATCAAAAAAGGAAAAGGCCGAAGTAAAAAAGGCACCCCGCATCATATCGATCACGATAGATGCTCCGGATGAAATACCGCTTGAAGAAAAGGAGCTGATCGTTTATGAAAGCCTTCTGAAGGCCGGGTATTCATCTGCGGGAGCGTGCGGTATCATGGGCAACATTGCGGTTGAGTCACCGGATTATGATCCGTCTGCGGTCAATGAATCAAGCGGCGCACTCGGACTTTTTCAGTGGAATGATGTCGGCGACAGACAGCAGCATTTCAAGGATTTCTGCAGGGAACAGAAAATGAACTGGAATTCCATCGAGGCACAGCTCGCGTTTGCAGTTTATGAACTTTCCGGTGCGGATCCGATAGCATGCCGCCTGGATGATTTTCTCAAGGAAACAGACAATTCATATGCTGCCGCTTCGGAGTTTGCGGCAGGTTTTGAGAGATGTATTTCTGAATCCGGTAAGTCCGAAGACATATATGCCGGTTCGCTGTACCCGGAGTTTTACGGTGAGCATTACCAGGGACTTGCAAAGCGGATCAATAAAGCGATGAATTACTATAACAGATTTTCTGATGAGGATGATACGGAAGCTGACCGTGAAATAAACATAACGATCGAGTGAGATATGCTATTTATTTCAAAGGAGGACAGGGTATGAAATACTATGTGGACTGTAACTTCGCCCCCGGCGGGAACGGCTCGGAGAATGCTCCGTTTGTTACGATTTCTGAAGCAGCGGCTATAGCAGCGGCAGGGGATGAGGTGATAGTTGCCGATGGCATATACAGGGAATACGTGGATCCGAAAAATGCGGGCAAAGAGGATGCTCGCATAACCTATCGTGCCAAGAACCGTTTAAATGCGGTAATAACAGGTGCTGAGATCATAAAAGACTGGAAAGAAATTGATGAGAATGTCTGGGAAACCGGCGTGGATAACAGCATTTTCAAAGACTGCAATCCTTATACGACACTTGTTTCGGGAGACTGGTTCGACGCAAATTATACTGCTCATACCGGTGATGTTTTCCTGAACGGAAAATCCATGTATGAAGTGACGGATTATGAGCAGGTGCTGCATCCTCAGGAAAACCTGGCTTCATGGGATAAGGATTTTACGATATATACGTGGCATACCGTCCAGGAAGAGGGCAGGACCGTGATCCGTGCGAATTTCGGAGGACTTGACCCAAGGCAGGAATGCGTTGAGATTTCGGTGAGAAGAAACTGTTTCTTTCCGTCTGAAGAAGGCATAGGTTATATTACCCTTGACGGTTTTACCGTGTGTAAAGCGGCGACGCAGTGGGCTCCGCCGACGGCTTTTCAGGATGGAATGATAGGCCCTCACTGGTCAAAGGGGTGGATCATTGAGAACTGCGAAATATATGAGTCGAAGTGCAGCGGCATTTCTCTCGGTAAGTATCTTCAACCCCAAAATGACAATAAATGGCTTCATTGGAAATACAAGGACGGAACGCAGACCGAAAGGGACTGCATATGTCAGGCGGTAAATGAAGGGTGGAGCAAAGAGAACATCGGGTCGCACATCATAAGGAATAACGACATTCACGATTGCGGCCAGACCGGGATCGTGGGTCATCTAGGCGGTGTTTTCTCAGTCATTGAGAACAATCATATCCACAACATTAACAATAAACAGAATCTTGCAGGAGCAGAGATCAGCGGCATCAAAATGCATGCCGCGATAGATGTCATCATAAGGAAAAATCACATCCACCACTGCACAAGAGGACTGTGGCTTGACTGGCAGGCTCAGGGAACGAGAGTTACATCAAATCTTTTCCATGACAACTGCCTTCCTTACGACTATCTGTTCAATGAGAAATATCTTGCGAACCTCGGACTCGGTGAGGATATATTCATCGAGGTGAGCCACGGGCCGACTCTGGTGGATAACAACATTCTTCTTTCCGACAGGTCGCTGAAGCTTGCTACTCAAGGCGTGGCATGCGTTCATAATCTCATTGCCGGGTCTTTTGCGGCAGTAGGAAGAGGCGTGGATAACGGAGCGAAAACGAAAAAATCGGCGAGATACACACCTTATCATGTGCCGCATAGGACAGAGATTGCCGGATTCATGACGATCCTGCATGGCGACATGCGCTTTTATAACAATATATTCGTCCAGAAACCTGTAAGGCCTGGAGTCAAAAAACTGTGTGACGTGTTTATAGATAACGAATGGGACGACAGCAATTTTACCGTAGGAACTGCTCCCTATAGCGGATACATGACGGAAGAAGAGTGGAAGAAGGAATTTGAGGGTTACTGCGGGATGGGCAGCGAGGCGAGCGACAGATATTACATAGCGCTGCCTGTATGGACAGGCGGAAATGCGTATTTCAACGGTGCAAAGCCATGCGATAAGGAAAAGGATCACTATGTGGACTCGGAACATGAGATCAAACTTGAGCTTACGTGCGACGGAGATAGATGGGAGCTTGCAACAGACCTAGACGGACTTCTTCCGGACTGCAGAATGATCACAACCAAAACTCTAGGGGAGGCATTCGAACCTGAGCAGAAGTATGAGGATCCTGAGGGGAACAGCATAGAATTCGATACAGATATTTATGGGAGGAAGCGGAATAACGGAATAATTGCCGGTCCGTTTGCGAAGGTATGAAGATAAAAACACTCAGCAGATCATATGAAGAAGTATGTGCCATCAAAAAACCTGAACACATAAAGCCGATGAAGCCGAGCCGCGCCCTCAGGATGCTGGTTAAGCTTCTGTCGGTTCCTGATCTTAATGATGTCGGGTTTTCATATGAAACAGATCATATGGAACGCGCAGGTGACGGTCCATGGCTCATACTGATGAACCATTCGAGTTTTCTCGACCTTGAGATCGCCTCAAGGATGATCCCTATGCCTTATAACATAGTGTGCACTTCCGACGGACTGGTCGGAAAGGAAATGCTCATGCGCAGGCTCGGCTGCATCCCGACACAGAAATTCGTGACGGATGTCTCGCTGATCTCGGATCTGAAATATGCTGTTTCGGTCAATAAGACGAGCGTTCTGATGTATCCGGAGGCGAGCTATTCATTTGACGGACGTGCAACACGCCTTCCCAGAAAAATGGGTGTTCTTTTCAAGGCGCTGAAGGTTCCGGTCGTAATGATAACTACGTACGGATCATTTGCAAGAGATCCGCTGTATAATAACCTTCAGAAAAGAAAAGTCAGAGTGTCTGCAAAGATGGAATGCCTCCTGACCCCTGAAGAAATAAAGAACACATCTGTTGCCGATATCGATGCGATATTGGATAAAGCTTTTTCTTTTGACTACTTCAAGTGGCAGGAGGAAAATCACGTCAGGATCGCGGAAAACTTCCGCGCGGACGGTCTTAACCGCATACTGTATAAGTGCCCGCACTGTCTTTCGGAAGGAAATACCGAGGGGTCCGGCATCACTTTCAGATGCAGAAGCTGCGGGGCAGAATATGTAATGGATGAATACGGAAAGCTTGTCCCTTCGGAAAATACAGGCACCGGCGGTTTTTCTCATATACCCGGCTGGTATGAATGGGAGAGGGAATGCGTCAGGGAAGAGCTCAGGAATGGAACATACTGCCTTGACACAGATGTGAAGATCGGAATGATCGTTGATTATAAAGCGCTGTATATGGTCGGCAGCGGGAAACTTCATCATGATCTGAACGGATTTACTCTCACGGGATGCGACGGAAAACTTGAGTATAAGCAGGGACCGAAGAAATGTTACAGCTGCTATAGCGATTACTTCTGGTATGAGATAGGTGATGTGATCTGCATAGGCGATAAAGACAGACTGTATTACTGTTTTCCGGATAAGAAGGATGTCGTGGCTAAAACAAGGATCGCGACAGAAGAAATATATCGGCTTTAACCTATGACGAACGTATTTCTTCCCTGGTCTTTTGCCGAATAGACGGCAATGAACTCGTCTCCGCCCTAGCGGATGACCGCTCTTTTTCTGTCGGACAGATTTTTCTGTTCTATGTCATCATTCGTCATATAGTGTTCCATTATATTGTGATTTTACCACATTTTTTTACTGTACATTATATTCAGTCTGCTTTGACGGTTTGATCCGGCCGTGAAGGAAAGTATAGTATCTCCACCAGGCAGTAACGCCGCTGAGCACCCATACGACTCCTGCCGATACCCAGATTCCGGTTTCGCCCATGCCCATGTATTTTGTCATGAGGATAGGAAGAGTGAAGCGGCCTATCACTTCAACAATGCCGTTGAACAGAGCGAAGAATGCATCACCGACACCCGTGAGCACTCCGCGGACAACATATATGAGCCCGAGGGCCAGATAGAAAAGACTCGTTATGCGAAGGCCTTCCCCCCCGAGCGCAACAACGCTTTCATCGGTTACGAAAAGGCTTGTTATCGCACCTCCGAAGAACTGCATCACGATCATCATGACAGATGTCAGTACGGCCATGATAAGCAGGCCCTTTTTATATCCCGCGTATACCCTGTCATATTTTTCGGCGCCGTAATTCTGTCCGGAAAACGTTGCAAGCGACGCTCCGAGGGTAGTATACGGCTGATGGATCAGCTGCTCTATCCTGTTCGTTGCGGTAAACGCGGCTATGACAACGGTTCCGTATGTATTGACGACACGCTGGACGGCCATCGACGAAATGGAGATCAGGGCGAACTGCAGTGACATAGGAACTCCGAGCCGGACTATCCGATAGGACATCTGCGCAGAGATGACATAATCACTGCGTTTAAGCTTGAAATACGGATTGATCTTATGGGCATATATAAGACAGCTTACGGCCGCGATCAGCTGCGCAAGCACGGTAGCGAGTGCAACTCCCTTTACGCCCATTTTCAGATTATATACAAAAGCTATGTCTAAAAAGACATTCAGAACGGTTGACAGAATGAGAAAATACAGGGGAGATCTTGAGTCACCGAGCGCACGGAGCATAGAGGATGCATAATTGTACATCGAAACGAACAGGAGCCCTATGCACATGTAACGTATATAAAGAGCTGCATCAGGAAGTATATCCGCAGGCGTCTGAAGAAGCTTAAGAAGAGCCGGAGCGCTGGCGAATCCTATGGATCCGAACAGAACGGGAAAGATCACCATGATGAATCCGGTGTTTACGATGCATTTCCTGACATTATCATCATCCTTTGCCCCGTAATACTGAGAAACGACTATTCCGCCGCCGCCTCCGATACCCATACACAGAGCGAAGAACATGAAGGTGATCGAAGCCGATGAACCTACGGCAGCTAAGGCATCCGGTCCGACGAAACGGCCGACTATGACGGAATCTGCAAGGTTATATATCTGCTGGAATACGTTGCCGATAAGTGCCGGAAGCGCAAACAGGAGTAAATGCCTGACCGGACTGCCAGCAGTCATATCAGTTGTATGATCTTTTGATTTTTTACGTCCGTTAACGGATAAATCACTCATAATGCTTGAATTATACTCGGATTTCAATTAGTATTCTCTTTAGGAATTGATTTTTACAATATCAGAATTTGTCATTATTTAAAAGAGTTTAGAACTTCGGCGGAACAAAAAATGGAAAACGGTGAAAAAGGAAAATCTTATTCAGGCGCGTTCCTCTGCATGGGGATGCTGTTTGTTACCTGTCTTATAGTATCGAATCTGATCGCGGAAAAAGTCTGGGGCGTCACGGAGCATATATCCGTTCCCGCATCAGTTATTCTTTTCCCGGTAACCTATATACTTGCGGATATATTCACGGAAGTATATGGATTCAAAAGTGCGAGGATCGTGATCTGGACAGGGTTCGCATGCAACCTTGTGGCAGTTATCGCATATGTCATCACGATCGACCTTCCCTATCCGAAATACTGGCTCGGACAGGACGCGTTCTCAGTCGTTCTCGGGATAACACCGCGCGTTCTTCTTGCTTCTTTCGTAGGGTACCTGGTGGGAGAGTTCTCCAATTCCGTAATACTGTCTAAGCTCAAAATAATTACAAAAGGAAATAAGCTCTGGCTCCGCACGATAGGTTCAACAGTAGTAGGGGAAGCACTCGATTCCCTTCTTTTCGTATCAATAGCCTTTGCAGGGACGATATCAGGGCGCCAGCTCATTTCTATGATATTGTTCCAGTATCTTTTCAAGCTCGTGATCGAGACAGTATTTACTCCCGTTACATATGCGATCATTGCCTATGTCAAGAAAATTGAGGGAATAGATACATATGACTACGGACTCAAGTACAGATTATTCTGATGAAGCAGCAGACATACAACAGCTCTAAAATGATCAGAAGCAGATTCACGGACAGCCAAGCTGCAAAATATATTTGCGCTTTTCTGATCCCGTTTCTTATGACACAGGCATTCTGGGCGATATGCCATATGTACCCGTTCGGGCAGAACTCGATCCTGACGGGGGATATGGATGTTGAGTTCGTCAATTTCTATGCGTATTTCATCAACACACTGAAAACGAACAATGACTGGTCGTACATGCTGACAAAAACCCTGGGAGGTGATTTTCCGGGGCTTGCCGCATTTCAGCTTCATGATCCGCTTCTGTTCCTGCTCCTTCTGTTTTCCGGGGATAAAATAGTCGCCGGGATCGAGCTCATCTTTTCGCTTCAGATATCGATAGCAGGTCTGTCGGCATCTGTTCTTCTTAACGGCAGATACAGAAGATCGTGGATGTCGCTTCTGTTTTCGACAGGTTATGCATTTTCGGCGTTCTTCTTCGGATACCTTGTTCTGACGATATATTTCGGCGCTCTTTCGATTCTTCCGCTCGTCATTTTCTTCTTCTTAGAATATCTCGATGAGAAAAAAAGCCCCATATGGTTCATCATATCTGCCTGTCTTTTCATCTATCTGAACTATCACATGGGATTCATGCTGGTCATATTCCTTGTGGTACTGTATGTTTCAAGGATCATAAAGGACATCTCGTATATTAAGAAACTTGGTTCTTTAGTGATCTTGGCAGCTACGGTTCTTCTTGTCGACGCATTTTTCCTTGTCAGGATAGGTCTGTCGCTCATCGGTGAGAAGACTACCGAAGGTGCAGATTACGGATTTTACAGACGGTTTCCGCTCGATCAGCTTTTTGCCGGCATGTTCAGCGGATGTGCGAGAAATGATCTGCGCCCTCTCATATACTGCTCGGTTGCGGTATTTTTCTTTGCCGTTTCATATTTCATATCAAAAAAATTCAGCATCAGGGAAAAACTCGCAGACCTTTTTGTTATAGCGGTTGTTGCCGTGAGCATGTGGATCAACAGTTTCGACGCGGTCTGGCACGGATTCAACAATCCTGAGGGATTTTACTGGAGATATGCGTATTACATAAGCATTGCGGTCATTGTGACAGGATACAAGGGCTTTATTTCGCTGACAGAAGATGAAGAGCCGGGCGCGTGGAAAAAGAATGTGCTCATTTCCGGCGGCATCCTTTATCTGTACATGGCATGGCTTGTTGTGAGGGGCAATGCTTATCTTGACGGCAGAAGACTGGTGATCAATGCGGTTATTACTGCAGCTGTCACGGGTCTTACGCTTCTTGCCGTAAAAACCGGCTGGAAAAGGACGGCTGCATTTTCCGCCATGCTGCTCCTTTCAGTCTGCGAGATGCTCTACAGTTCAAAAACGGCGTATGTATGCCTCAATTCTGAAGAAGGACAATTCCCGCAGATCTCGGAATTCAAAGAGGACTATCGTGATATAGACAGCGTCATATCCTATGTAAAAAGCACGGACGACGGTTTTTATCGGATCGAGAAGGACTTTGACAGGGCGATAAACGATCCGTCAATGTTCGGATATATCGGCATTTCGCATGACAGTTCGTGCGATAAGGACGCCATTCTCGACTGGCTCGTCAACTTCGGATTCTGCAAGACGGTATACTTTACTTACTATAACGGGGGAAGCACATCTTTTGTTGACGATCTGTTCGGAGTAAAGTATTACATCTCGAGATTCGATACGGTTGAAAAGCCTTATGAAAATCTCCCGTATGAAGGGAAATATCATGCATACAGGAATGACGACGCACTGCCGCTCGCATTCATAGCCCCTGACGGACTGGCAGAACACGACATCACAAAGGAAAATACTTTTGAGAAGCAGAATGCGCTGGCTTCGTACTGGAACAGCAGACCTATATATATCAAGGCGGAGCCTGAGACGGAGCTCATCGGAGCATCTTCAGACGGCAGCGGGCACTATGTCCGCACAGAGGATGAGGGATATATTGTATATAACATCAAGGCCGAGTCGGGTATGCCGCTTTATTTCTACTTCTATGCACCCAAGCGGCAGGACGGAGAAGTGTACGTGAACGGGCAGACGGCGGACGTATACTTTACCGTCAATCACTGGAACACGTTATGCGCCGGCAGCTTCAATCCGGGTGAGAACATAGAGATAAAAATGCAGATAAAAGGTGATGAGCTCGATATTACCGAGGCGTGCTTCTATTACGAGGATCCGGCAGCGATTGCCGAATGGGGAGAATCTGCACGCAGTCTCAACGAAGCGATCGGTGAAGTAAATGAGATAAAGAGCTCGCATCTTACATTTTCCACGTCTTCCGACAGGGAACGCAAAGTTATCGTGTCCATCCCGTACGAAAAAGCCTGGAAGATAAAGTGCGACGGCGAGCGGATAGAAGGCGGACAGGCGATAGGTGCCCTGATGAGTTTTAACGTTCCTGCCGGTGAGCATGTCATTGACATGAAATATGTTCCGGAAGGCACGCTTGCCGGAATCTGCCTGTCAGGTCTCGGGATAATTCTTTTTATAGTCCGGATCATATATATGAGAAGAAAAAAATACTGAAAAATGCCGAAGGAAACGCGTGTTCCGGGGGGAAAATTGTTGAAAAGGCCAAAAATATTAAAAAGCATTCTATATCCCGCCAATTTTGCTATACTTAAAGCGAACTGACAGTTTATGAGGGTATAAACAATGTATATTTTCAGCATCATTTCTCTGCTCGGAGGACTGGCACTGTTCCTTTACGGAATGAAGCTCATGGGCAACAACCTTAAGGAAAGCTCGTCCGGAACACTGAAGATCGTGATCGGAAAGGTCACGGACAATCCTGTAAAAGCGTTCTTTCTCGGAATGGTGATAACCGCCATAATCCAGTCTTCAACTGCAACGATAGTCATAACGTCGGGTCTTGTGGCAGCAGGCATCCTTTCTCTTGACCAATCGCTCGGCATCATAATCGGTGCAAATGTAGGTACCACGATCACGGGTCAGATAATCAGGCTCCTCGATCTGAATGCGGAAAGCGGATCTTTTCTGCAGTTCTTTCAGCCGTCCACACTCGCACCTCTCGCACTCATCATAGGAATAATCCTTATCATGGGATTCAAGTTCAAAAGAGCCGACAATATAGGCAATATTGCTATCGGCTTCGGAATACTTTTTACCGGACTCATGAACATGACCAGTGCAGTAACGGCATTTTCCGGAAGCGGAATGGTGGACCGCCTGTTTGAGAATATGGGCAACAATCCCGTCATCGGATATCTGACCGGTGCATCCATAGCATTCATACTGCAGAGCTCGTCGGCGACTATAGGTATGCTGCAGGCTTTTTCACAGGCCGGGAACATTCCGTTCAAGGTTGTATATGTCGTTATTGTAGGTGTATATCTCGGTGACTGCGTTACGACCGGTATCGTCTGCTCGATAGGGGCTAAGGCTGAGTCGAAAAGGGTCGGTATGATAAACATCCTTTATAACATAGCCAAAACGGTCCTTGTACTTGTGGTCGTGACAGCTCTTTATCACATCGGCATCATAGACGGACTCTGGAACAAGATGATGCGATCCGGCGATATCGCCAATGCCAACAGTATATTCAACCTTGCGTGTGCCCTCGTGCTCCTTCCTGTGAGTAAGCTTATCAAAAACTGCGCGGATAAGATCATTAAAGATGATCCTGTCGCAGCCGGCAAATATGCTGATAAAGTCACGGCCCTCAACCCTGTGTTCTTCAGAACACCGGCTATCGCTTTCGGTGGCTGCTATGATGTGCTGACGATAATGTTCAATGCTGCCAGGGAAAACATAGAAAAAGCATTTTCGGTGATCCGTACATATGATAATGACGGGATAGCGGAAATACATGATGAAGAAGAGAATATAGACTATCTGACCGACCGGGTGGATAAGTACCTTGTTCAGCTCGCTCCGTATGTCAGCGAAGATATGCATTTAAGAATACTTAAACAGTACCATAAGCTTGTTTCGGAATTCGAGCATCTCGGAGACTATGCTGACAAGATGGCGGATGCGGCCACTACGCTTCATGAGGAGGGGATCGTATTTTCGCCGACGGCGATGGGTGAGGTGGAACTGACCAGAAAGCTTGTCGAGGAGATACTCGAGTATTCTTCAAGGGCTTTTGAGAAAAGGGATGTTAGTGCGGCATACCATATAGAACCGTGCGTGAGCGTACTCCAGGATCTGGCGGCGACGCTTCATGACAATCATCTTCTCCGGCTTCGTGAGGGAATGTGCACGGTAAGGGCAGGCGTTATTTTCTCGGATATTCTCGCAAATGTGGAGAGGATAGGAAAGACCTGTTCTAATATCGGTATCGCCACGATAGCAAGAGTCAGCTCAGAAGTTGACAACCGCAGGCATTCATATACTGCCTCGATACATCAGGGAACGAACGAGGAATATAACCGGGAGTACGAAAAGGTTCACAAGGAATACTATGACAGACTGTCCGAGATAGACAAAGATACGGAGAGTGAAGATGCTTAAACTTCTGAAACATTTAAGGACAGTGAATGAACACAGGAGAATGGTGAGACAGGGATGTTTCCGCGTTGGGCTATATTTTCAGGGACTGACGCATGATCTCAGCAAGTACAGCCCCACCGAATTTTTTGTAGGCGCAAAGTATTATCAGGGATACAGAAGCCCGAACAATGCGGAACGTGAAGCAAAAGGCTATTCTGAAGCCTGGATTCATCACAAAGGACGCAACAAACACCACTACGAATACTGGACGGATTACAAAGCCGGAAGAGACGGCAGGGAAGAGCATGTTATAGTTCCTGCCAGAATGCCGAAGAAATATCTGGTTGAGATGTATGTGGACAGAGTTTCGGCATCAGCCATATACAATAAGGGGAATTATACATGCGATATGCCTCTTAAGTATTACAGAAAAGGGAATTACACGGAGCTCATTGAAGAGCATACAAGAGCCGAGCTCGAAAAGCTCCTGAAAATGCTTGCGAGCAACGGGCCTGAGGTTACAGAGAGCTATATAAGGAATGTGATCTTAAAGCATCATCCCGGAGCAAGGATCGCGGAATACCTGCACAACCGCAGAAAGAAATGATATGGCATCAAAAAGAACTCTTGAGATCATCGGCATTTTCCAGAAGATGTATCCTGACGACATAAAGTGCTATCTGAACCATCAGAATGCGTGGGAGCTGCTTGTCGCGACTATACTGAGCGCGCAGTGCACCGATGAAAGAGTGAATATCATCACTGCAGACCTGTTCAAGAAATACACGTCGATAGAAGATTATGCCGCCGCCGATCTTTCAGAAATGGAACAGGACATAAGACAGGCGGGATTCTATCATAACAAAGCAAAGAACATCATCGCATGCGCTCAGAAAATCCTGTCCGACTATGATGGCAAGGTGCCCTCAGATATCGATGAGCTGACGCGGCTTCCTGGAGTGGGGCGCAAAACCGCGAATGTTATCAGGGGAAATATATACGGGATCGAGAGTATCGTGGTTGATACTCATGTAAAGAGGATTTCGAAAAGGCTGAAGCTCACCGAGAATGATGATCCCGAAAAGATAGAATATGACCTTATGGCGGCAGTGCCGAAGGAATACTGGATACTGATAAATCTATGGCTGATCAGTTTTGGCCGTCAGACGTGTAAGGCACAGTCTCCAAAATGTCAAGAATGTCCTCTGGTAAAATATTGCCGGGATTACCGGAAACCTCCTCGCCGTCGGAAAGATTGATCACGGTGCTCGTGTGCGAATCAAGAATTTCCTGAAGCTTGCGAATGGTGGAATTCTTCGTTATGGAACGGATGTTGCCGGCGCAGTTTATGAGGCGTTGTATTTCAACGAACAGACCTTTTTCGGCATACATTTCGGCAAGATCGATGTAATTCCTTGAAAGATCGGTACCGACATTTATGCCGGCGTTCAGTGCAGCGATCGCTTCATCCGGAAAGCCGGCGTTCTTATATTCCATTCCGAGGTTGTACAGGATCTGGCAGAGGTTCGTGAAGTTCTGGTCATACTCACTGAGTATCGGAAGATTAGGTGCTCCGTAAGTAAGCTTCAGATCGGTGTTGGAGATGCCGGTCAGATTGACGATCTTTTTGTCAGACAGCTGTTTCAGCTCTCCGATAAGGGAAGCGCACTTTTCGTTTACGGCTGGATCGGGAGCAGGAACCGACTCGAGGGGGACCTTCACGAAAGCAAGGTCATCAAGCGGCTGCCTCAAAGTGTTGTTTGCACGGCGTTCTCTAGCGAGGAACTGCTTCATGCCGCTGTCAGGCTTCGAAGAAGTGTATCTCATGAAAATGAATATGAATCCGGCAACTATGACAATAGTTGTAAACAGTGGAGATATCATATATAATTACCTATTAATAATCTTTTGAATGATGTTCTGGCGAGGAAATAAAAAATGATGAATTTCCATAACAAAAAAACAAAACGGGCAGTATCCGCAGTGATCATCGTGATACTTGTCCTTGCCATGGTCATACCATCGATCGTTTACATTGTATCATAAACAAATAACCTGGGTGTGTCAAATAAGATGAAGCGCAGTCTTTTCACAAAAAAAGCATCAGTTCTTGCGTTGACGGCAGTTATTTCGATGTCGGCGATAAGTCCCTGCATGGCATTTTCAGGCGATGATGTTCTTGCGGGTGCTACTGGACTTACAAGAGAGGCCATTGAAACGATCCGCAGCAGTTCGGCGGATGAAGTTACAGGGGCTTCTTTCAATATGGAAATAGAGCCTATCATCGAGCGCGATCTTTCCGGCACGATCATGAACGGGATATATGTTGATGACATAAACCTGTCAGGCAAGACGTATGATGAGGCTGTAAAGCTGATAAAGGATAAGGCCAACTCGATGTCCGATGCAGTAATCACGCTGAATTCGATAGGTGAGAACAGCGTGAAGGTTACGGCAAAGGAGCTCGGAATGACATGGGATGACACAAATATGATCGCGGATGCACTGTATCTCGGTAGAAGCGGGAACATTGTTGAGAGATATAAGCAGCGCAAAGATATCCAGCATGAGAAGAAGGTCTATCCTCTGCGTCTCGAGTTCGATAAGGACAAGGTGATGTCCATCATCAATGAACAGGGAAGTCTTTACAACGTCGAAGGAAAAGATGCGTCCATCAAAAGATCCGATGGGGCGTTCATCATATCGGAAGGTAAAAAGGGCGAAAAGATCGATGTGAACGCATCGGTTTCACGTATAATGTCGAGCCTTGATAATTTCAGCGGGTCAGACATGACGGTGGACATGGTAGTTGTTGAGGATGCCCCGAAAGCTACGGTTGAGGATCTCGAAAAGATCAAGGATCTGATCGGAAGCTTCAGAACGAGCTTCAGCAGCTCAGGAAAGGACAGATCCGGCAATGTTGCGAACGGTACGAGACTGGTTGACGGTACGGTTCTCATGCCCGGTGAAAAATTCTCGATGTATGAGACAGTAAGCCCGTTCACGGAAGAAAACGGATACTATCTTGCCGGTTCTTATCTCAATGGCATGGTCGTTGAGAGCCTCGGCGGCGGTATATGCCAGGTAAGCTCCACATTGTATAATGCGGTTCTGCGTGCGGAACTCCAGGTAGATGAGAGGCATAACCATTCAATGATAGTTTCATACGTTGATCTGTCGAGTGATGCCGCTATATCCGGAACGAGCAAGGACTTCAAATTCACGAACAGTTCGGATTATCCTATTTATATTGAAGGATATACGACAAGTGACAAGGAGGTCGTTTTCAACATATTCGGAGTTGAAACAAGACCTGATAACCGAAAGGTGTCATATGTGAGCGAAAAGATTTCCGAAACTGTTCCCGAAGGCGAGAAGATCGTTGCAGATCCAGGAGCTCCTTTCGGTTCCATTTCGACGCAGTCCGCGCATACGGGATACGTCGGAAAACTCTGGAAAGTAGTTACGGTTGACGGAAAAGAAACGGAAAGGACAGAGGTCAACAAGAGCACTTATCAGCCTACGCCGAAAACGGCGACTGTCGGTACGGCAACGGATAACCCGGTCGCACTTGAAATGCTCCGGTCCGCTATGGCAACTGGAAGCATAGATGCTGTCAAAGCTACGATAGGAGAACTGACTGCGGCGGCGGAAGCGGCAGCAGCGGCAGAAGCGGCGGCAGCCGCATTCACGCCGGTGGAAGAATACAGCGAAAGCGATAACAGCGACGATAGCGACGACGATGAATGACCGATACTGACCGGAGACAGTCATGCTAAAAGTAGGCAAAGTACCTGAAAGTGTACTGAAAAGATCGATAATAAAACAGATAAAGACCAAACGTGACGAGATACTGATCGGAGCCGGAGTCGGCGAGGACTGTGCCGCCATTGAGCTTGCGGAAGATGAGGTTTTCGTGACCTCAACTGATCCGATCACCGGAACAAGCCATGACATCGGTGCATTATCGGTTCATGTCACGGCAAACGACATTGCATCATCAGGAGCCGAAGTGATCGGCATCATGCTTTCGGTCCTTCTTCCTGAAGGAACAGAAGAGGAAGAGCTCAAGCAGATGATGCAGCAGGCCGAGGAAGTATGCTCGAAGCTCAACATACAGACGGTCGGCGGCCATACTGAAGTTACTGCTGCCGTTAATCAGCCGATAATCACTGCAACAGGCATAGGCAAGGTCAAAAAAGACAGGCTCATCACTACATCGGGAGCACGTCCCGGGGATGACGTGGTCGTTACGAAGTGGATCGGGCTTGAAGGCACGAGCATCATCGCAAAGGAAAAGAAGGAACAGCTCATGAAGCGGTTCCCGCCCGCATTCATAGAGACAGCAGAGGGATTTTCGGAGTATCTATCGGTCGTCGAGGATGCAAGAGCTGCCGTATCGGCCGGAGTATCGGCGATGCATGACATTACCGAAGGCGGAATATTCGGTGCGCTCTGGGAAGTGGCGGAAAGCAGCAGGACGGGACTGGAGATAAACCTTCTCGACATTCCGGTGCGACAGGAAACCGTGGAAATATGCGAAGAGTTCGGGCTTAATCCTTACGGACTCATATCGAGCGGTTCGATGCTGATAACCGCACCGAACGGATATGATGTAGTCAGGAACCTCAAGAATGCCGGTATAAATGCGGCCGTCATCGGAAAAGTCACCGAGGGCAATGACCGGGTAGTGCTGAGCGGAGACGAGAAGAGATTTCTCGAGCCCCCGAAGTCAGATGAATTATACAGGATATATGACAAGGGATGAATTAATTAAGGAAGGGACATAAAATGAGAGAAGAGATACTGAACTTCATTGAAAAAAACAGCAGGGTGGATCTTAAGGAGGTTGCCGTCTGCCTCGGAATGTCGGAGATAGACGTTGCGAACGAGCTTGCCGCCATGGAGAGTGAAGGCATTATTTGCGGATATCATACTCTTATTGACTGGGATAAAGTCACGGAGGAAAGAATACATGCGCTCATCGAGGTACGTGTCACTCCTCAGCGAGGAAAAGGGTTCGACGAGATCGCCGAGCGTATTTACAAATATCCGGAAGTTCAGTCAACGTATCTTATAAGCGGCGGCTATGACCTTCTTGTTTTCATGGAGGGCAAGACGCTTAAGGAAATTTCAACATTCGTTTCGCAGAAACTGTCAACGCTTGAGTCTGTTATCAGCACGACGACACATTTCGTGCTCCGCAAGTACAAAGATCATGGAACGGTGCTCGGGGCCAGGAACGAGGATGAAAGGATGATCATGACGCCATGAGAGATCCGTTATCGAAGACCATAGTCAATATCAAGCCTTCAGGAATAAGGAAATTCTTCGACATCGCAAGCGAAAGGAAGGATACGATTTCGCTCGGCGTCGGAGAGCCTGATTTTGATACTCCCTGGCATATAAGGGATGAGGGCATCTATTCGCTTGAAAAGGGAAGGACATTCTACACTTCCAATTCAGGACTTATTGAGCTGCGGACTGAAATATGTGAATATTACCGCAGAAGATTCAATATATCATATGATCGTAAATCTGAGACGATCATTACGGTCGGAGGCTCAGAGGCGATAGACATTGCACTGCGCGCGATGGTGGACCCTATGGATGAGGTGATAATACCGCAGCCGAGCTATGTTTCATACGAGCCGTGCGCGATTCTCGCCGGAGCGAAGCCGGTCATAATAGAACTGAAAAATGAGGATGATTTCAGGCTTACGGCTAAGGAGCTTGAGGAAGCCATTACCGACAGAACGAAGATACTTGTTCTTCCTTTCCCGAACAATCCTACGGGAGCCATCATGGAAAAGGAAGACCTTTTAGAGATCGCGAAGATATGCATCGAAAAAGACATCTTCGTGCTTTCCGATGAAATATATGCGGAACTTTCCTATAAAGGGGATCATGTTTCGATAGCATCTATCCCCGGCATGAAGGAAAGGACGATCGTCATCAACGGATTTTCAAAGGCATATGCGATGACCGGATGGAGACTCGGATATGCGTTAGGTCCTGCAAAGATTATCGAGCAGATGACGAAGATACATCAGTTCGCTATCATGTGCGCTCCGACCACTAGCCAGTATGCTGCAGTTGAAGCGCTGCGCAACGGGGATGAGGACGTGAAGAAAATGAGGACTTCATACGATCAGAGAAGGAAGTTCCTCATGAACGCGTTCAAGGAAATGGGACTGCCGTGCTTTGAGCCTTTCGGGGCATTCTATGTTTTCCCGGACATAAGAGAGTTCAAGATGACGAGCGAGGAGTTCGCTTTTGCGCTTCTTGATGCGCAGAATCTCGCAGTAGTGCCGGGAACGGCATTCGGTGACAGCGGAGAGGGATTCTTGAGAATTTCATATGCATATTCACTTGAAAAGCTGAAGATTGCTATGGAACGTATAGCTCTGTTCATAGAAGAGCTCCGCCGCGGATGATCAGTCGTCATCCGCAACGTTCTTTGATTTCGGAAGCGTAAAGATGAACTCTGTTCCGACATCCACAGTTGATATGACGTTTATGTTCTCATGATGAGCATTTATTATTTCTTTTACAATGGACAGGCCAAGGCCTGTTCCTTTTTTATCTCTTCCTCTTGACTGGTCGGTTTTATAGAACCTGTCGAAGATCAGCTTCAGGTCATCTTTGGGAATTCCTATTCCTGAGTCTTTTACGGAAACGAAAATGGTCTCGTTCTTCTCGCTAGTTTCAAGCTTTATCTGGGAGTCAGGCTTGCTGAATTTTATCGCGTTGTCTATGAGGTTGTAGAGTACCTGCTCTATCCTGCCTTTGTCTGCGGACACGAAAAGAGTTTCGCCTGTTAGGACGAGGTTGAACGAGATATGTTTTGTTTTGCATATGCCTTCAAATGTCGCTACGGTATTCCTTATTGTTCTGTTGATGTCGAAATCCGTGATGTCAAGGTTCATTCCAGTAATGTTCAGATTATTGAGGGTGAGCAGGTTGTTCGTGAGCTTTGTAAGGCGCTCAGTCTCATTTTTGACGATCTTCAGATATTTTTCGTGCTGCTCTGGAGGAATCGTTCCATCCGCCATCGCTTCGAGATATCCTTTCATCGAAGTCAGCGGTGAGCGGAAATCATGGGATACGTTTGCGATGAATTTCTTCTGGTCGTCCTCGAGATGGGAGACTTTATCCGCCATGTACGTTAGGGAAGCGGCAAGATAACCGATTTCATCATTCTTGTCTATGTCTATCGGATATGTGAAATCTCCTTCGGCATAAGCCTCGGTAGCTTTCGTGATCTTCTTAAGAGGGATGTAAACAATATCCGTGAATACGACAAGAATGATCGTGGACAGGACAAAGACGACGGCGAGCGTCGCTAAAACTATGAGGATCAGGTCATTCCTCTGCTCACGGATTTTCGTCAGCGGCGAATGTATGACGACATAACCTTTGAGATTATAGTTGTTCGTTATCGGGGAAAGAACGGAGAGCATATCTTCGCTGAAGTATCCGTAAAAGTTACCTTCCCGGTAAAAACTCCTGCTCGTATCCTCATCAACGAAACCTTCGATCGTAAAGCCCGCTCTGTTCTGGTCATCGGCTGCGGAATCATATATGACTTCGCCGTCGGTATTCATAATCCAGATCGTCAGAAATGAAAAGTCACCCGAGGCTTTCAGCTGCTTTCTTACATCCTCGGTTGACAGGGAATTGTCATAGAAATATCCGGCATATGTATTCGAGATCTCATTTGCCGACCTGTACAGCTCGGCGGCTTTCTGCCTGACAAGAAAACTGTAAGTGATGGGTGCCGTGATGATGAGCACTACGGCAACGCTGAGTGCGGCAAAACAGAAGTACGCAAGTATGAATTTGGCATATAACTTGCGGTTCTTTTTCATACTGAACGGGCCTCGAATTTGTATCCTACACCCCATACGGTATGAAGACGCCATGCCTTATGGTCGTTGATCTTTTCACGCAGACGCTTGATATGAACGTCAACGGTCCTTGTATCCCCTGCGTATTCATATCCCCATATATGATCAAGAAGCTGCTCCCTTGTGAACACCTGGTTAGGCTGTGATGCAAGGAAGAAAAGCAGCTCGATCTCCTTCGGAGGCATGTCGAGATACTGACCGTTGTACATAACGGAATAGTCATTGAGGCTTATTACAAGATCGGGATATTCAACGACCTTTGTATCTGATGTTGGCGCCTCGGTCTTGGTCTGAACGCACCTTCTAAGGACGGCTTTGACTCTTGCGACAAGCTCTTTGGAGTCGAACGGTTTTTCCATGTAATCATCCGCGCCGAGCTCGAGACCGAGAACTTTGTCGAAAACCTCGCCTTTTGCCGAAAGCATTATTATGGGCGTGGGATTTTTGGATCGTATCTCACGGCACACCTGATATCCGTCGATTCCGGGAAGCATGAGGTCGAGAAGTATAAGATTCGGCTCATACGTTTCGAAAACGGAAAGAGCGGATTCGCCGTCATTTACAATCTTCGTATCAAAGCATTCCTTTGTAAGATAGAGCTCTATGAGCTCTGCGATATTCTCATCATCGTCTACGATCAGGATTTTCTGTTTACCTGCCATGATAAAACTCCTTTTCTGCCTGTTTCATTATTTGAATTCTACGATTGTCACGCCTGCGTCTCCCTCACCGAATTCGCCTGCACGGAATCCGGCAACGTAAGAGACCCTTTTCAGATGCTGAGCAACTGCAGAGCGCAGCGCACCGGTTCCTTTCCCATGGACAATCCTAACGTTGGATAGGTGCGCAAGATATGCATCGTCAAGGTACTTATCAAGCTTCGGGATCGCCTCGTCAACCTTCATGCCGATCAGGTTCAGTTCTGAGGAGATACTCTTTGCCTTTGATATGCCTGCGGACGATACTGAACTTTTCCGGGATGATTTTTTCTTTTCCGGTCTGTCCTCAGGCTTTATGAGCTCAAGGTCGGATATGTTCGTGTTTATGTTCATAATACCACATTGCACGGAAAGATTTCCTTTTGAATCAGGTTTTGTATGAACATGACCTGTAAGGTCCATCGAAATTATCCTGACATCTTCCCCTATCGTAAAGTCAGAAGCTTTGTTCGCCTTGGCGGAACGCGGCTTTTTTACAGGCGTGGGGGTGTTGCTGTTCATGGCCTCTCTCAGAAGAGTTCTGCCTTCCTCAAGCTCTCTTATGTTTCCGCCGCCGTTTCGGTTTATGTCGCGGATGACGGAATCTGCGATGTCTTTTGCATCTTTTAGTATCTGACGGGCTTCTTCCTTAGCCTCGTTGAGTATCCTCTCTTTTGTCTCGCCGAGTTTTTCGCGCCGCTCCTCGTAAGTTTTCTTCAGGACCTCGATGTCGTGCCGGTATCTCTCGATCTCACGCCGGTTTTCTTCCATGGTCACGCGGTCTTTTTCAAGACGTGCTATGACATCCTCAAATGAAGAGTCGTTTGCAGAGATCTGTTCTTTTGCACGATCAATGATCTCGTCAGGAAGACCGAGCTTCGAAGATATAGCGAAGGCATTGCTTTTTCCGGGAATGCCGGTCAGCAGCCTGTAGGTCGGTTTCAGCGATTCAACATCGAACTCGCAGCCGGCGTTTTCTACACCGGGGGTGTTCAGAGCGTATATCTTGAGCTCGCTGTAATGGGTTGTTGCCATTGTCCGGATGTTTTCGGAATGGAGCCTGTCAAGGATCGATATCGCAAGCGCCGCTCCCTCTACAGGATCCGTTCCTGCACCGAGCTCGTCGAAAAGACAGAGACTGCGTCTGTCGGCTTTTTTCAGTATCTCAACGATATTCTTCATATGCGAGGAGAAGGTTGAAAGACTCTGCTCTATGCTCTGCTCATCTCCTATGTCCGCGAATATTTCATCAAAGACCGTAAGCTCGCTTGTATCCCCTGCCGGTATGTGAAGCCCTGCCTGCCCCATGAGCGACAGGATACCGACAGTTTTAAGAGATACGGTTTTTCCGCCGGTGTTAGGTCCTGTTATCACAAGAAGGTTATAAGCATCGCCGAGCTCGACATTTATCGGAACGGCGGTATCCATTTTGAGAAGAGGATGTCTTGCTTTTCTGAGCCTTATGACGCCTTTTTCGTTATATACAGGCCTTGAAGCATTAATGCTCAGCGCATAGGAGCCTTTGGCGAAAATAAAATCAAGCTCCGAGATTATTTCAAGATCTGCAAGCAGCTCATCTGCATGCTCGCGGCAGGTGTCTGACAGACCTGCAAGTATTGCTTCTATCTCACGTTCTTCCTCGATCTCAAGCTGGCGCAGATCGTTGTTGAGAGAAACGATCGCGGCAGGCTCTATGAAAAATGTCGAGGCGCTCGAAGACTGATCGTGGATCATTCCCGGTACGCTGCTGCGGTATTCTGCCCTGACCGGAATGCAGTATCTGCCGTCACGCTGCGTTATCACTGCGTCCTGAAGATAGCTCCGGTAAGTATCGTTCACCATTTTGACAAGCTGAGAATGTATCCGGTCATTGACCGTCTTCTGCTTTTTCCTGATGCTGCGAAGCTCTGAGCTCGCGTCATCCGCTATCTCGTCATCGGACAGTATGCAGCGCCTTATCTCTTTGCAAAGAGGGGATAGGGGCACAAGAGAAGCAAAGTATCCGGAAAGGGAATCCTCGTTTTCTTCATCAGTCGTGCCGTATGATTTCACCCGAAGAACGTTCTCAAGCAGAAGCGCCGTTACGAGAAGCTCGTGAGCGGTAAGGCTGCTTCCCTTCTTAAGCCTTGCAGCAATTTCGCGCATCTCCTGGCGCGCTGAGAATGATACGGAACCTTCCCTGAGTATACGCTTCAGCGCATCTTCAGTGTTCTGTTGCCAGAGCTGTATATCAAATAAACCGGTCCCGGGAAGGAGCGATAATGCCTTCTTCTTTCCGAGTTCCGTGTGGGCATGACCCGCGAGAATTTCAATGATTCTGTTGTATTCCAGCGTACGCAGGCTCTTTTTGTTCATAATGCAATTATGATATCAGAAAATGCCATAACAGGCAATGAAAGCACCTGTTTTTAGTTGAGGTTTCCGTCTCTTTTCTGTATAATGAATACCTATGGATGACAATGAATACAGCGTAGCTGAAGAAAACAGAGAATCCGGCGAAAGCCAGGACAAATACGAGTTCATTACTGAAACGATCAAAAGGCCTCCGATAAACAAGCGGAAGGTTATCAGGAAGATCTTTTTCACGATCTTTCTCGGGATTCTTTTCGGGGTATGCGCGTGCGCGGCCTTTGTTGTCTGCATGCCGTATGTTCAGGCATATCTGTATCCCCCTGATGAAACGAAACCCGTCTCTCTTCCTGTTGAGAAAGTAGTTCAGGAAGAAGAGCCGATAGAGCCGTTCGTTATGCCGGAGCACGACAACATGCCTGATCCCGAGGTCGAAAAACCGGAGGATGCAGCAGAACCTGCATCTGAAGACAAGCCTGAGGATAAAGGCGAGGAAAAGCCTGAAGAGAAGCCGGAGGAAAAGCCGGATGAGAAGTCCGAAGAAACGGATGAAGACGGCGAGGTCAAGCAGGACGAAGGCAAAGAGATCGTTGTGAACAACATAGTGGAAACGATAGAGAAGGATTTAGAGCTCGATGATTACAGATCGCTTCTGCGCAAGATTTCCGCGATAGCGGACACTACTGAAAAAAGCCTTGTTACCGTATCAGGGATCAGCTCGAACACGGACTGGTTCAACAACTCGTATGAAAACAACAATTCCACTACGGGACTCATAATTGCAGACAACGGCAAGGAGCTGCTCATCCTTTCACCGTCCGATATACTGAACAATGCGAAGAATGTCCGCGTTACGTTCGCTGACGGTGAAACATATGCAGCGCGCGTCAAGAACTCGGATGTCAACACATCACTGTGTATCGTTTCGATAGATCTTGAGAGGATCGAGGAAAAGACGATGGAGCAGATAGAGATGGTCCAGTTTGGAAGCCTTGCAACTTCTGCAGTCGGCGTTCCGGTAGTTGCGGTCGGCGCACCTTACGGAGCGAGCGGTTCAGTCGGAATGGGACAGATCACATCCAATTCGGTCGTCATAGATAAGATGGATTCAAACGTTCATATCATTTCCACTGACATTTACGCGAGCAGCGATGCCAGCGGGGTTCTTGTGAACTACAACGGACGTGTTGTCGGAATAATCTGCCATGAAGAAATGTCAGGAAACATGCCTAATCTCCTTCGGGCATATTCCATTTCCGATATCTCGGACAGCGTTGAGAAGATATCGAACGGTCAGATGCTTGCAACGCTCGGCATCGTCGGTACCGACGTCACTCCCGAGGCGAACACCGAAAGGGAAGTCCCGTTCGGTGCATACGTAAAGGAAGTTGTCGCCGATTCGCCTGCTATGAATGTCGGCATCAGGAACGGTGATGTGATCGTTAAGATGGGAACGCTAGAGATCGGCTCGTTCACGGATTACATGCAGGCAATCCTGAACTATCAGCCCCAGGATGTCGTCACGGTAACGCTTGAGAGACCGGGGCGTGACGGCTATACGGAAATGACATATGAGGTTACTTTGGAGGAACTTAAATGAAATACATAGAAAGCTTCAGGGAAGGCGAGACGATCAACGACATCTATCTCGTCAGGGCTAAGAAATCGGATGTAACAAAGACCGGCAAACCGTATGAAAAACTTGTTGTAACGGACAAGACCGGAAGCGTTGATGCGATGATCTGGGATCCGAATTCAGCCGGAATAGATGATTTTGATGTACTCGACTATATATGCGTAAATGCAGTCGTGAACAATTATCAGGGAGCTAATCAGCTGAACATCAAACGCGTAAGGAAGTGCAGCGAGGGCGAATATGATCCGGCGGATTACCTTCCGGTATCAGACCGCAACATAGACGAGATGTGGAGCGAGTTCTTATCTTATATCGAGAGCATCAAGAATCCATATCTGAAACAGCTTCTGGAAGCATTTTTCGGTAACGAGGCTTTTGCGGCGAAATTCAAAAAAAGTTCTGCGGCAAAAGCAGTCCATCACGGATTTGTCGGCGGCCTTCTTGAACATACCCTTTCAGTTACCGGACTGTGCGATCACTATGCAAAGACTTATCCGATGCTCCACAGGGATCTTCTGCTTACGGCGGCAATGCTTCATGATATAGGAAAGATACGCGAGCTTTCTGATTTTCCGCAGAATGATTATACGGATGACGGCCAGCTTCTCGGGCATATCGTGATGGGAGCCCATATGGCGATGGAAAAGATGGAAGCGATCGAGGGATTTCCGAAAAAACTCTATTCCGAACTGACGCACTGCATCCTGGCGCATCACGGAGAATACGAGTTCGGATCGCCCAAAAAGCCGGCGCTCATGGAAGCAGTCGCTCTGCATTTTGCGGACAATACGGATGCGAAAATGGAAACGATGAAAGAGATATTCAGCTCCACGACGGAAGACGGATGGCTCGGATTCAACAGACTTATCGATTCGAACATACGAAAGACATCAGACTGAGGCGGCACGGAATGACATGGATCATCAGAAAAATCAGATAGTTACTGTTACGATAAATGATATAAGCAGCAACGGCGAGGGTATAGGCAAGTATGAGGGCTATACCCTTTTTGTTAAGGATGCGATTCCGGGTGACGTTGTTAAAGCTAGGCTTACCAGGGTGAAGAAGAATTATGCGTTTGCGAGGTGCGAGGAGCTCATAACGCCCTCGTCCGAACGCGTCGAGCCCTTCTGCGAAAAAAACAGGAGCTGCGGAGGTTGCCAGATTCAGGCTATGTCATACGCCGCGCAGCTTGATTTTAAGCAGAACAAGGTCAGGAACAACCTTACCCGGATAGGAGGTGTTCCCGAAGAAATTGTTGATGGAGCATTCGAGCCGATAATCGGCATGACCCGTCCGGAAAGATACCGTAACAAAGCCCAGTATCCCATAGGATACGACCGCAAAGGCAATATCGTTGCCGGATTTTATGCGGGCAGGACTCACAGCATCATCCCCTGCACGGACTGCAGGATTTCCCCCGAAGAGAACAGGAAGATACTTGAGACAGTGATCGCGCACATGCGCGAAAATCATATAGAGCCATATGACGAAACGACAGGCAGCGGTACGATAAGGCACGTACTTATCAGGAAGGGATTCGCCACAGGACAGATCATGGTCTGCCTCGTGATAAGGCTTGGCGGAAAAAGGCATGAGAAACAGTACATCCGCGGACAGGAAGCCCTGACAGAAAAACTTTCTGCTATAAGCGGCATGACTTCTGTCTGTGTTTCAATAAACAATGAAAATACGAATGTCATAATGGGAAACGAAATCCATACTATCTGGGGAAAAGACAAGATAGAAGATGTGCTGCTCGGGATGACTTTCGAGATATCGCCTCTGTCCTTCTATCAGGTAAACCCGATTCAGGTCGAAAAACTGTACGGTACTGCGATAGAATATGCCGGACTTACCGGTGTTGAGGAGGTTTATGACATATGCTGCGGCATCGGAACGATAGCGATATGCATGTCCGATAAGGCCGGTCGGGTACACGGCCTCGAGATAGTTCCTGAAGCGATAGAGGACGCGAAAAAGAACGCAGTATCAAACGGCATAACTAATGCGGATTTCATATGTGCGGCCGCAGAAGAATATCTGCCTGCGCATAAAGACGAGATAGATGCGGATATGATAGTACTCGATCCTCCTAGGAAGGGAATGGATGAGGCGTCACTTGAAGCAATAGCTAGTGCATCTCCCAAACGCATAGTATACGTCAGCTGCGATAGCGCAACTCTTGCAAGGGACGTGAAATACTTAAGAGACAGGGGATATGAAGTATCAAGGATAAGATGCGTTGATATGTTCCCGCATACCGTGCATGTGGAGACGGTCATTTCGCTTTCACGGGTTTAAAGATAAAGTGCCTCGAAAAGGCTTGAAATCAAAGGGTTTCGGCACTTTGAGTTAAAGGCATGAAATGACACAATGGCGCATGAAGAGTTTTACAGAATTAGTCCACTTAAAAGAGTGTAAAAAAGGTCGGGAATACAAGATGGTTAAAAAACCTCGTTGAGAATATAGGATAGTTAAAAATTCGGGGTTGGGAATACAGAATGGTTATAGACGGCAGACAATAATATAAGCTATGGAGGAAAAATGAATCTGACTATAAGAAAATGGAGCATCGATGACAAAACAGATCTCGCAATAAATCTAAATAATCTAAAGGTTATGAATAACCTTAGGGACGGGCTACCTTATCCGTATACAGAAGATGATGCAGAGGATTTTATAAGAGCAATGCTGTCGGCAGATAAGGATAAGACATTTGCATTTGCC
>JAILNQ010000110.1 GCA_024691425.1 Lachnospiraceae bacterium | reverse complement strand
TGCATTATATGCAAAAAAAGTCCGCAAACATATTGTTTACGGACTTTACAGTCAGTAGCGAGGGAGAGACTTGAACTCTCAACCTCCCGGGTATGAACCGGACGCTCTAGCCAGTTGAGCCACCTCGCCATATGTCAGGATGCTTTTCAATCCTAACAGCCTGAGCGGCGCTTGAGCGGACTATGCCTTTCAACGCCTTTAATGGGACCTATAGGGCTCGAACCTATGACCCTCTGCTTGTAAGGCAGATGCTCTCCCAGCTGAGCTAAGATCCCTTTGTTCTTTCGCAGAACAGTAGAAATTATATCGGACACATTATATGTTGTCAAGATAAAAATGGAAGCGCACGTCCATCAGTGATGGAACAGTCTGACACCGTTGCACACCATTACCATGCCGTATTCATCACATGCTTCGATGACAAGATCATCCCTTACGGAACCGCCCGGCTGTACGATGTACGAAACCCCGCTCTTTGCTCCGCGGTCTATGCTGTCGCGGAACGGGAAGAACGCATCCGAGCCGAGAGACACGCCTGTCATAGTATCAAGCCATTCTCTCTTCTCTTCTGCCGTATACACATCCGGCCTAACCTTGAAGTACTTCTGCCATACGTTATCTCCGATGACATCCATATATGTATCGCCTATGTAGTTATCTATCGCATTATCTCTGTCGGCACGCCCTATTCCGTCAGCGAATTCGAGATTCATAACCTTGGGGCTCTGACGGAGAAGCCAGTTATCTGCTTTCTGCCCTGCAAGCCTTGCGCAGTGGACTCTTGACTGCTGCCCGGCACCGATTCCGATAGCCTGACCGTCCTTAACATAGCATACGGAATTTGACTGCGTATACTTGAGCGTAATAAGCGATATGAGAAGATCGTGTTTTGCCTCTTCGGGAAGCTCTTTATTCTTCGTGACTATGTTGGTAAGAAGCGATGAATCTATGGCGATATCATTCCTGCCCTGTTCGAAAGTCACTCCGAATACTTCCTTGTGTTCTATAGGAGCAGGCCTGTAGCTGCTGTCTATCTGTATGACGGCATAATTACCCTTCTTTTTAGCCGAAAGAATCTCAAGCGCCTCCGGCTCATATCCAGGAGCTATGATTCCGTCCGATACTTCCCTTTTCAGCATCATTGCAGTCGGAACATCGCATACGTCTGAAAGGGCCACGAAATCACCGAATGACGACATCCTGTCAGCACCTCTTGCGCGGGCATATGCGCACGCGAGAGGAGAAAGCTCGCCGAGATCATCGACGAAATATATCTTTTTCAGCGTATCAGACAGAGGCTTTCCTATCGCTGCACCGGCAGGGCTCACGTGCTTGAACGATGTAGCCGCCGGATACCCTGTTGCCGCCTTAAGCTCGGATACAAGCTGCCAGCCGTTAAATGCATCGAGAAGGTTTATATACCCCGGGCGCCCGTTAAGCACCGTAATTGGCAGGTCTCCTCCGTCGGCACGGTATATCTTCGCAGGCTTCTGATTAGGGTTACATCCGTATTTCAGCTCAAGTTCTTTCATCGCTATCTCCTCTATCTGTTAACATAACTGCCGATACATTTAATACACCGGATCATCGCATACGGGGATTGTCGCTTCCCGAAAGCATTGGAGCGCGTCGTTACTTGATAAGGTTTTTCACGAATCTAGTAACGTAACGCGCGGAAACTGAGCGAAAGCGCCTTTCGGGGAAATGAGCAATCCCCGTATGCGCATTTTACACGTTTTTATTGAATATCCTGGTCTTAATCTCGCCCGTGGAAATCTCTATGCTGCGCACGAACAGCGAAACCTTGTTATCGAAGTTAAGGCTCTCCCAGAGCTTTTCTGCGAACGCATCCATATCGCCCTCAATTCCGATGAACTTGGGCTCTCCCTCGAATGAAGGCAGAGGATTTCCGTCCCTCATGTATGTGTGAATGAAATGTCCCTCTCCGGCGAGCGGGCTGTCATAAGAGAATGTATAGCGGTTGCACTGCTCCGGATTGCCGTTATCGCTCTTTAAAATGGACAGAGCATACGAGAATCTGCCGTTTTCCACTTCCATAACCCCGGAGATTCTCGGCGTGTAATTCGGCGCATCAGGCTCAAACTTGCGGCTTCTTAATGACTGCTCGAATGTCTTGCCTTCGCTGAGTCCGTCAAATATCGTATCAGTCTGATCACCGTTCGTAACGATCGTCGTGCTGCCGAGAACGCGGACAGGTGAATAAATGATGAGAGACGGATCTTCAAGCTTGCTCTCATCAAACGCCTTCGTGCGTATTCCATCGCCATCCTCAACGAAAACGCGGTTCCTCGAATTAGAGCTTCTGCCCATAATAAAATATGCCGTAACGGCATATTTTCCGTCGGAAGACCTACCGATCACGATACCTCTTCCCGGGTATGAATTAGAATCAAGTTCCTTAAAAAGATTGATCTTCTGCATGTCACCCTCCTGTTGTCTGATTCAGGTACTTCTTCTCGAACTCTTCCCTCGGCATGGGCTTATCAAAATAGAAGCCCTGAACCATTCTGACGTTCATGTTCTCAAGCGCCTTGAACTGTTCAACTGTTTCTATTCCTTCAACACAGACACGCACACCGAGCGCCTCTGCAAGCTCACCTATCATCCTGACGAATGACTGGGCGTACTGATCGGTCGCAAGATCGGTAACGAATGTCTGGTCTACTTTTATAACATCAAGAGGAATCTCCCTTATGTGATTGAGCGATGAGTAGCCGGTACCGAAATCATCAAGAGCAATGCGGATTCCGAGCTGCTTGATGGCTCCGAGGATCTTCTTCATCCTGTTCATATCATTGATGGCAAGTGATTCCGTAACCTCAAGCGTAAGATTTCTCGGATTCACGCCTATCTCATTGATGGTCTTGCCGATATTCTCGACTATGTCATTCTGCATGAGCTGCACAACGGAAAGATTGACGTTGACCTTGTAATACGGATGTCCGTTCTCATTCCAGTATTTGACCGCCTCGCACGCTTTCTTAAGAACGTGCAGTCCGATAGGATTGATGAGCCCGAGATACTCTGCAAGCGGAATGAAATCGCCAGGAGATATAAATCCGAGCTCCGTTGAATTCCATCTGATGAGCGCCTCGGCTCCAGTACAGGGATTGCCGGGTTTCTTGATATCCACTATCGGCTGATAATATACCTCGAACTGCTCGTAATCGGTAGCAGTAGCAGCACGCATGCTCTTTTCCATGTCAAGCCGCTTGTATGCTTCGACATCAGATGAATCCGTGTAATGCGCAAGCTTGTTCTTGCCCGACTTCTTGGCGGAATACATCGCGATATCCGCTTTACGTATGAGATCCTGGACAGTCTCGCCCTCATCCGGGAAAGTTACTATTCCTATACTCGATGTACAGTAGTAATCCGCACCTTTAAGGAACCAGGGTTTGTTGAAAACGGTCCTTATGTTCTCGATTATTTCCTCGAACCTGCCATAGCTCGTATGAGGAACAAGGATGACGAACTCATCACCGCCCATGCGGTAGCATGTGTTCTCTACTCCGTTTATCCTTGTAAGGCTATTGGAAATGGCTTTTAACAGCACGTCACCGTACTGATGACCCAGTCCGTCATTGATGTGCTTGAAATCATCAAGATCGAGATAGATAACGGCTCCCTTTCCGCCGCATTCTTTTGCCTCATCCACGATGCGCAGAAGGTCTCTTTCGCAGCACATCCTGTTGTACAGTCCGGTAAGGAAATCGTTGTTCGCCTGCTGCTCTATCTTTCTCTGGTACTGCTTTTTCTCCGTAACATCGATTATCGCATAGAGCACGACCTTACGGCCGTCAACCCACGTCATGTTAGTGGACGTGACGTCATACCAGCGGTTCTTTTCCTTGTAGTTGACCTCACGGTATGAAGATGCCGTATTGTAACGGCTCGACTCTTCGAACAGCCCGACTATCGCACCGCTTGAAAGTTCCTGTTCAAATGTGTTCTTGCACATCCTGTTAACGTAAACAATGTTCGAGCTGTTGACATCACGGACATAGATAACCGATCCGACATTGTCGAGAATAGTCTCAAGCGATTTATATGAACTTGTAATGGAATTGCGCTGTATGCGGTTCGTCGCGCTCGACTGGATGACTTTCGTTGCATCCCCGAAAAATTTAACCTCATCGAGTCCCCATTCCCTGCCGAGCTTGTTGTCGAGATAGAACGCATACATGGCAGTCTTTCCGTTTATGGAAATGGGAATCGCTATAGCGGCTGAAATACCGATGGAATCAAGCCAGTCACGTGTCTTTTCTTCGATATGCGTCCTATAGGATATTATCTTAGTCTGATCACCGATCTGCGCGAAGAATGACTGGGATGTTATATCTATGACCGGATCGAGCGGCGATTCGCCAGGGCTGACATAGCTGCCTATTATCTCGATCCCGTTTCCGTCCCTGTTCGGGCGGAGCACATATGCGTGGCTTATATCTGAATATCTTCCGGTGTAATCAAGAACTGTGTTCGAAATGACTTCAAAAGACTCATCGCTGGCAAGCTGGGATACTATGCCGGTCATGGCCTCAGAACGCTGAAGGGCCTTCTGCATCTCCTCGGTCGAAGATTTCGCTCTCTTTGCGTCCGCTACCGCATTCGCCGCAAGATACGATTCTCCGTAGATTCTTTTGGAAACCTCGCGGACAAGATCAACAGAAGCGTTGAATTTATATAACGGAATCGTACATTCGAAGTTCGTGACGTCATTCTCGCGGCCCTCATCCGGTGCCACACCGCAGATGAACCATGCGAAAGCTGGGGTTCCTCCGATCCTGACTCCGATCGTCGCGATCTTCATGTTCGGATACTCGGTGTCCTCGATAACCTGTTCCTCAACAGAGTTGAAAAGAACCCTGTTGATAGCGGCCCGCAGCTGCATCTCATCAAGAAGCGATACAACTCTTGATATCTCTTCAGGGTTACCGGACATTTCGGTCATTCTCTTGCCGTTCTCATCAACACAAAAAATAAACAGGTTCGCAACCTGTGCATATACATCCTGCAGCTCCTGGAGCTTAGCAGTGTCGATCATGAACTTACCCGAAAGATCAGAATCTTTCGAATCCCTGTCAAAACCCATAACGTAAAAATCTTTCAGAACATAGTAAGGTCATGTTAAATGACCATATTAAATCATACAGTAAAAACGCGTGTTTTTCAACCTGAAGTTTTATTCAGCGAACTTGACGACAAGAACATCATCAACCATTTTTATCGAGCCGCTGTCAGGATAAACGGGCATGGCTTTTACGGCATCCATATCCGATATATCCTCCTCGTCGGCCGGAACGCGCGAAAAACCGCACCACATCTCCATGGTCTCTTCCCACATGAAATCATTTATCAGGGAATTTCCCTGGAACGGCGGCAGATAGATGGGATCGAAAAGCTTCGTTCCGTTAAGGCCGTCATCATTCTTGGCCAGATCTCCTATATAGGCTATAGGAGTTTCTCTCGTATAACCTTCAGCCGATTCGATTCTCGCGATAAGCGTGTTGTAATAGCTTATCGCCTCGCTCTGCATGATATATGCTTTCAGATAGCAGACATTGGCGAAACGCACATACAGCACGGCTATAACTATCATGAGCGCAACGCATATCCTTGATATAACAGCTGCCGCTTTCCTGCTCTCCTTCACCTTCTCTATGACATACGCGCAGAGCATGAACATGAAAACCTCTCCGAACGTCATGCCTCCGTGAGAGTCCTCCTCGCCGACCATCACATAGATGAAGTAAGCAAACAGCGGGCTTACGAGAATGAGTATTCCTGTCTGGATCATGCGTCTCATTTCGAGCTTTTGCAGCATGAACACTATCAGGATGATCCCGGCAACGATCAGCAGTATGTGGAAATATTTGATATTCCACGGGAACATATTAGCCGACACGCCGTCATAATTGATATAGTCCGCAGGCTTGATGAACCTTTTGTATGCCGTGTATATGCGCCGGATATAATCAGCGGCGCCTGTCATTCCGAAACGGCTGACACCTTTGTACTCATACATCTGCCGTCCTTTGATCTTGAGGAATGCGGCGTTCATGATGAAATACTCTGCCATGAAGCATGCGCAGATACCGGCATTTTTCGCAGCGAGAATAATGTATTCCTTCCACTTCATGTCAGATGAATATGCCTCATCGAGCATGAAAAGAAGCAGGATCATCATATTCACAGGAATGTTGGACTGATATATCCCAGTTGAGAGTGCCATGCATACAGTGCAGACAATAAACGAAATGATGTTCTTTTTCTCATAAAAATAGTATGCACCGAACGCTCCGAGCGCCGCACCTATGTAATAGTACGGTGCCGTATAGACAAATCCGAAAATGTTAGTTATAGCGGGAAAGCATACCGTGACTCCGCAGAGGGCTATTATGACGTATCTGTCATTTATCTTAAGCCTCCGGCATATGATGTAGATAAGGAATGCAAGAGCCGCAAGAGTCAATGCACCGTTGAATGCCGGCGTGCTGTAGTGAAAGCTTCCGAATATCTTCTCGAAAATCTCCCCCGAGGCACCGAGAAACCATCTGCCGAGCTCATAAGTGACCCCGACTCCGTTGAACCACGCGACATCATCATGGAACGAGAACTTGCCGAACATGGCCGGACCGTGAGCGATGATGCCCCATATGCCGCAGGCCGCCATGATAAGGCCCAATCTTTTATCTCTGAAAAAACCTCGATCCATCTGATTCCTCCATAAAACAAAAAAAGGCTATGAAGCCTTTTTCTGATATATCACAATTCCTGCTATGAGCGCAATGATACCGTAGACAATTCCCAAAGTGATTATGAGCGGAACGCTTCTCTCGGGATATGAAGGGTACGGCACGAGCCCGAAGCTCTGAGTGATCGTGTATCTTCTTATCATCCTGAAGAACCCGTTTTTGAACATATCAAGCGAAAACACCCTGATGAGCTGCGGTATTATGAACACAACAAACGCAAAGCCTGCGTACGATTTCCACCTCTGCCGGAACACAAAAAGGAACATTATCGCAAACGATATTCCGGCAAACCATAACGGAAGCGAAAGGCATGCCTTGCTCAGGAAACTCTTGACGACAGGCCAGATAATGATGCCCTCATCCAAGTGGAAAACAGAGGTTACGGCATAGAGAAGCACGAATGCCGCAACAAGGAATACAGCTGCGAGAAGAATTGATGCAATAAGCTTTGCTATATAGGTCTGCCAAGGCTTCAGAGGACTCTTCTCCGGATCCGGGTATTCCTTTCCGACAACGATCGCCGCGATCAGTATGCAGCTATAGTACGGTATGAGAAAACACCATGATGCATATTCGAAGACATTGTACGAGAACGTCCCCTCGTTCGTTCCGTATATGAACCGGAAACATATCACGGCTATGTTCGCAAGAAGTATGAGGCAGGCCGTTCCGATCAGGTACAGAACCGTTCCCTTTGACCTTATCGCCCTTTTAAAATCATTGAGAATATATCCTATCATTATCACTCATCTACCGAATAGTTCGGAGCTTCCTTCGTAATATGGATGTCGTGAGGATGGCTTTCGCGAAGAGCGGCCGCACTTATCTTGATGAACCTTCCGTTCTTCTTGAGATCCTCGATAGTAGGTGTGCCGCAGTATCCCATTCCTGAACGGATACCTCCGATAAGTTGGAATACAGTATCCTCAACCGTTCCCTTATAGGCAACACGTCCTTCGACTCCTTCGGGAACGAGCTTCTTGGCATTCGACTGGAAGTATCTGTCGCGGCTTCCGCATTCCATGGCTGATATCGAACCCATTCCGCGGTATACCTTGTATTTTCTTCCCTGATAGAGCTCGAATGTTCCTGGGCTCTCATCGCATCCTGCGAAAATCGATCCCATCATGCACACATTCGCGCCTGCTGCTATGGCTTTTGTCATGTCTCCTGAATACTTTATGCCGCCGTCCGCAATGATCGGAATATCATATTCCTTCGCGACCGCGTAGCAGTCCATGATCGCCGATATCTGAGGAACACCTATTCCGGCAACTACTCTTGTCGTGCATATCGAACCAGGACCGATACCGACCTTTACCGCATCGCAGCCTGCGTCGATGAGCGCCTTAGTGCCTTCTCCAGTCGCAACGTTTCCTCCGATGAGCGGAAGATCCGGATAAGCATCCTTTATCATCTTTGCGCACTTCAGAACATTCTCCGAATGTCCATGTGCGCTATCGAGAACAATTACATCGACCTTTGCATTCACAAGAGCTTCTACCCTGTCAAGAACATTGGCCGTTATCCCTACCCCTGCTCCGCACAGAAGCCTTCCCTGAGAATCCTTTGCGGAATTGGGGTACTTTATCTGCTTCTCAAGGTCCTTTATCGTTATGAGACCTTTGAGGTTGAAATTATCATCTACAATGGGGAGTTTTTCTTTTCTGGCTTTAGCGAGGATCTTCTTCGCTTCTTCGAGAGTGATGCCCTCTTTTGCGGTGACGAGGTTCTCACTCGTCATGCAGTCCCTGATCTTCTGGCTGAAATCAGTTTCGAACTTCAGATCACGGTTCGTGATTATTCCGACAAGCTTTCCGTTTTCGGTGATCGGAACACCGGATATACGGTACTTCGCCATCAGCTCATCGGCATCCTCGAGAGTATGTTCGGGAGACAGCGAGAACGGATCGGTGATGACTCCGTTTTCAGAACGCTTAACCTTATCGACCTCATCGGCCTGTTCTTCAATGCTCATGTTCTTGTGGATGATTCCTATGCCGCCCTGCCTTGCCATGGCTATCGCCATCCTGTGCTCGGTAACGGTGTCCATGCCTGCGCTCATCATCGGGATATTGAGCTTGATGCCGGAAGTCAGATAAGTCGTCACATCCACCTGATTGCCGATAACGTTTGAATAGCCCGGTATCAGCAGCACGTCATCAAAGGTTATGCCTTCTGAAATAATCTGTCCCATTTCTCCTCCTTTCAGACTGCGGCATCAGCCGCGTACCTTGCGCGGGAAGACATTCTTTATCGCCCGCAGCATTTCCTCATTCGGTTCTATATTTACAAGCACCGTACCGTCCTTACCCGATTCATAAACGATCGAGTAGACATTGGCGCCTTCGTTTCCGGAAGAAAAATCGTATGTTCTTATTCCTCTTGCCTTATATGAGTCAAGCTCGTGGGAGCCGGCAGGAGCCATTAGCTCCATCCTTCCGAGATCGACCGTATATACATTCTTCCTTTTTTCCTTTGACATGATCTTGTCTATCGAGATCTCCTTATCGATATACAGATACTCATATTCAAGATCAAAATTCGGAAGGACGAAATATGCAACCAACACCGAAATAGCAGTTATCACGAAAAATATCCCGCTCGCGGTAACTGCCATCATGAAGCAAGCAATGGCAAGACCGTACAGGAAAACCTTCGCCACCGGAAGAATCGGGTTCTTCTTCTTTGCAACCATAACCTCAACATATGTATCGTTCATTTGGCCACCCCACTATATTTTGTTAATTATAATCTCAGCACGCATTCTGTTCAATAGGCAAAACAGCCTATGATTCAGTCCGCCCGCCTTAATGTTTTGTCATCATTTTCCTTTATGACGATATAGAGCCTCCCGGACTCAAGCGGCTCGTGGTCCTCAGTAAGCTCACAGGTCTCGTTCCAGTCGCCCGTATATGACATTTTGGCATTCTCTGCGACATACACGTACTGCTCGATCTGATCCCTTGCAAAGCTCGCTAAATTCCCGCTCTCTACGGCCGGAACGTTTATGAACCTGTCAATAGGCTGCGGGACCGCGCAGTATTCAATGAACTGCGTCGTCTCATCCCACGCATCGGCAAAAACGGTAAGCCTCTGCGTCCCGTCATGCTCAAGTCCCATCCCGGCTATACCGGAGGCATTCCATTCCCGCTCGGCATTTTCCGCCATCATGGCATATTCGTTCTGGTACATCTGTTCGTAACCGCCCGGAAGAAGGTACTGCTTAATGTCCGCATAGGGCAGGAGCACGACGAATGCGGCAATGGCTATTGCCATAAAGGCTCCTCTGGTCCTCTCCCTTTTTCTGTCAGGCCCTTCTGGGGTATTTGCGATCATGCAGGCATATGCGAAAAATACTCCGCCGAGGTACTGGGTTATGTACCGGTCGAACTCGAGAAGATCCTTTGCCTCCCATTCGTCGAACACGAAAAGATACATCCCGATATGCGCCGCCATGAAGACTGCAAGCCCGGCCATTGAGGCGATCAGAATGGCTCTCTGCCCTTTCTTATCGTCTTCCGGAATGCTCAGCCGATATGCAGAAACTATGAATACAACAAGCGCCGCTGCCGTGACCCCTATCACATTTCTCGTAAGAGGATAAGTAAAGAACCTGACGATATAATCCCTCACTACCTGGCCGGTATATGCCGGGAACGCAAAAGTCCCGCCGCTGATCCCGCCTTTAACCCTGTCAGACAGATATCCGTTGTTCCATGAGATCTTAAGGAACGCCTGCCAGCTGAAGTATGAAACGCAAGCAGATGCAGCTGCTGCCGCTATATCACAAAGAGCGCGCACCATACCCCTTCCCGTCTCTTTTGCCATCATAAGTGCACGGACGGCGAAAATCAGAACGGCAAATACCACGAGAACTATCCCGCTCGTCTTTATCAGTGCAAGAAAAGAGACGGCAAGCATTATGCTGAGCCTGTCGAATGCATCGTTTTTCTTTTTCATGAGCACGATGGCAATACAGTATCCGAACACAAGGGCAAGGAAAATATCCACTCCTAGCCTGTAATAGAACTGTGCGGTCAGGACATGAGGGAAAAGTATATAGAGGATCACCGCTCCGGCTTTCATCCATGCAGTTTCTGTCTCTTTAAATCCATACAGGAGAGGAAGAAGCAGAATGTATATGAAGCAGACGTTCGTCATGAACATCGAAGGTTCCGAGAATGATTTTTTGCCGAACTGAGCTATGTACTGAAGAACCTGGATTATCGGAGTATAGTCCTTATAGTCGACTGAGCAGTTCTCATAAAGATACGGGAACTTTCCGAGCGCAAAGATGTTCTTCGTGTAAAGTCCCCAGTATGAAAGATCGTCATAGTAGAACACCCTGCGGTTGTACATAAGAGCTGAGAAAAGAACGCAAGCAGCAAGAAGAATGAATAATACCCATCCATCAGCAAAAAATTCCGCAAACGTCCGGCGTTTCAGACAGGCTGCCGCAAAAACCGCCGCGGCGGCTATCGCGCATATCATTACGGCTATCGGAAGACTTGTGAAAAGCCCGAAGAAATAGACCGTCAGCGTAACTGCAAAAACTGCCGGGATGAGCGTTTCGATTATTCTTTTTCTGAAAAAGACGCCGAATGCCGAAGCCATTACAAGCGTCAGAGCTATTGCAGTCATATCAAACCACCGATGGACACTTTGGAAATCATTATAACATAAACACACCTGTCTTATCGGGCAAAAGCAATTCTTTCTTGCGAAATTATCGATATTAGGTTATAAATCATAGTATGAATTACCTGATAGTAATACCCGCCCTCAACCCGGGGGACGCTCTCATAAAATACGTGGATGACCTGCAGTCCCACGGATATCAGCATATACTGGTGGTCGATGACGGAAGTTCAGACAGACACCGGTATATTTTTGATGAAATTTCTGCAAAAACAGGCTGCGAAATACTCCGGCACGAAGTCAACATGGGCAAGGGCCGCGCGCTGAAAGATGCCATGAAGCATTTTCTTTCGGAATATGCCGGCAGGGATTTCGGCGGGATCATCACTGCAGACTCAGATGGTCAGCACACTGTTGAAGATGTAGGAAAAGTCGCCCGCGCACTTTCCGAAAACCCTGATTCTCTTATTCTCGGGGCAAGGGATTTTAACGCCGGAAACGTTCCGCCGAAAAGCAGGTTCGGGAATAAATGCACCGTAGTAGCACTGAAACTTTTCATCGGCGGGAACATAAGCGATACTCAGACGGGACTTCGCGGCATTCCCTCTTCGATGCTGGAAAAATTCTCTGAGCTTTCGGGCGAGCGATTCGAATATGAGACAGTAATGCTCATAAATGCAATACATTCCGGCGCGGACATAAAGGAAGTGCCGATAGAGACTGTCTATATAAACGCAAACAGCGAGACTCATTTCAATCCGCTTAAGGATTCAGTTAAGATCTATATCGTGATCTTCGGAACATTTTTCAGATACACTATGTCCTCGCTGTCATCATTTCTTGTCGATTACGGTCTGTTCCTCGGGATCTATCATATGCTGACGGCATCTTCTGCAGCAACAGAGCGGGCAGTCTGGATCGCGACAGGCGCATCACGGATATGCTCTTCCCTTTTCAACTACACGCTCAACAAGAAAGTGGTGTTTAAAAGCAGGCGCGGACCCATCACACTCGTGATGTATTACATACTCTGTGTCATTCAGGCGGCAAGCTCTGCAGCGCTCGTTAATCTTGTAAGCTCTTTCGGAGCAGTCCCGGTTCAGGCCGCTAAAATACTGGTAGACTGCATACTTTTCGTTATCAGCTACCGCCTACAGAAAGGCATCATATTCAAGACCGATCAGTGATTGTGTATGAGGAATCTCAGGAATTCTATCGCATGATCCGCTCTCAGCGTATTTGCGGCGATCGTGAAGATCACGCGGTCGTCCTCAGTTTCTGCAACGGGATATGCCCCGTGTTCCCCTATGTTATTAAGATATGAGCAGTTGTCGAGGTAGACACCTGCAAAATACGGAGGAACAACCTCTCCGTAGTCCTCTATATCATCCGCCGAAGGATCGAAATAATAGAATTCATAATCCCTGTCCTTCAGCTCGTCAATAAGGTCCTGAGGAAGCATTTCGCCAAGATCCGCATAGCAGTCGCTATTGGCGGGCCCTTCCATGATGGCCTTAGGTCCGATGACCACATCTATCGTCTGTGCCGCATAATTGGCAATGAGCCTCTGCTGAAAAGCGATCATCGTCGTGTCAAAGTTTTCTGTTGAAAGAGTCGTATCTGTACCGATCTCGAGTTTCTCCTGCGAAAGATCGATACCGGCCTCCTTTACGAAATCATCATATACCGAGGCCGAGCGGTCATAGCCGAGATAAGTGTTCAGCATTTCTACATAAAGGTAGACAGGCTTGGAATTCTCTCTGTAATCCCTTATGAACGTGACAAGCAGGATTATGGCAGCAATGCCGCCGAGTATCCACCATTTATAGTAGTCCCATATGAACCCGGCCTTCTTTTTACCTGAAAGGTCCTTGAACTTTGTCGGCTCGGTAACTTCCGAAGCCTCAGCTTCGGCTTCTTTTTCTTTTAACTCTCTGACTTCTTCAAGTTCTATTCTCATCAGCTGCTGATCCTTACTGCTTCTGCTATAACAGTGCTCATGTGACTGAGCATCTGCTCGGTCATTCCGGGATATACTCCGACCCAGAACGAACTGTTCATTATCCTATCGGTGTTATCGAGGCCTCCGGATATTCTGTAGCCTCTTCCGCTCTTTCTCATCTCATCAAAGCACGGATGCTTTGTCAGATTTCCGGCAAATAATGCACGGGTCTGAACGCCCGCTGCCTCAATCTTCTCAACTGCCGATCTTCTGTCAACGTCCGGACGGCACGTCATCATGAAACCGAACCAGCTAGGATCGCTATCGGGTGAAGCCGCAGGAAGGATCAACCTGTCCTCGATATCAAATCCCATCTTTTCTGAAGCACACTTCAGCCCGTCCAGAAGATACGCGAAGTTCTCTTTCCTCTTCTTCACGAATCCCGGGAATTTCTTCAGCTGCGCGCATCCGATCGCAGCCTGCATGTCCGTTGCTTTAAGATTGTATCCGAAATGGGAGTATACATATTTGTGATCATATCCTTTTGGAAGCTCGCCGTACTGGCCGTCAAAGCGATGTCCGCATAGATTATCCCGCCCTGACGGGCATACACAGTCCCTTCCCCAGTCGCGCATGCTCCTTATTATCCTTGAAAGAAGCGGGTTGTCCGTATAGACGGCACCGCCCTCACCCATAGTCATATGGTGCGGAGGATAAAAGCTCGACGTACCTATGTCGCCGACAGTTCCAGTAAAGCGCCACCCGTCAAGGTCATATCTGCTTCCGAGCGAGTCGCAGTTATCCTCGATGAGCCACAGTCCGTGACTGTCACAGAACTCCCTCACTGACTTCAGATCAAAAGGATTGCCGAGGGTATGCGCAAGCATGACGGCTTTCGTCTTTTCAGACAGGGCTTCCTCAAGGCGTGATACATCGATATTGTATTCCGGGATAGTAACATCAACGAAAACCGGCACCGCACCGTACTGTACCATGGGTGCGACCGTAGTCGGGAATCCCGCGGCCACGGTTATGACTTCATCCCCGGGATATATTCTTCTGTCTTTTCCGTTAACGTCAGAAAGCAGCGGTGATGTAAGTGCCATGAACGCCAGAAGGTTGGCGCTCGAGCCTGAATTGACAAGCGCGGTATGTTTTATTCCGAGATATTCCGAAAAAGATCTTTCAAACTCATCGGTATAACGTCCGGCAGTCAGCCAGAACTCCAGCGCCGAGTCGACGAGGTTTTCCATCTCATCGGCATCATAAACACGCGATGCATATGGTATGCGCTCTCCGGGTTCATAATCCTTCGTACGGTTATGAAATGTTCCGCAGTACTCCCTGACGCTTTCGAGTATTTTTGCTCTTGCTTCTTTTTCACTCATGTTTTCGAACATTTTCTGCTCCTTCAGACAGCGCTGTTTTTCCTTACCCATTCGACGGTAAGCGCCGCGCCCTCCTCAAATCCGACCATCGGTGTAAATCCGGTATCTTCCTTAAGTTCCGAAATATCGGCAAGAAGATGCATAACCTGCCCTTCCTTATACGGAACTTCACCGAACCCTAAAGGAAGCGACGGATCTATCGTATCCCTTATTATCTCTACATATTCTCTGAGCGGTCTTGCAATGCCTGATCCTATCGGATATATATGACCGTTCTTTCCTCTGTCGGCAAGAAGAATGAGCGCCGAAGCGGCATCATCTGCGTACAGATAATCCCACATCTGCTCGCCGGCAGTAAGCGAAGGTTTCTTTCCGTCAAGCAGTGATGATATGAGCGACATTACCATCGTTCCACTGCCGTCACACGGGCCGTATATGCTCAGTATGCGCGGCCATATATGCCTGATCCCGAGTTCTCTGCACAGATTCCTCGTTTCTTCTGATGTCTTAAGCTTTGCCCTTCCGTATTCATTTTCAGGTCTGCACGGCGTATGTGCCGAAAGCATCGCCGATACCCTTCCGTATTCAGCCTGGGATCCTGCACCGACAAACACGGTGCAGCCAAGTCTATATGCAAGCCTTACTGCATCTGATGCAAATGCAGCATTTCTTTCCTGCAGCTCCCTGTCATTCCTTGCATCTCCGAACGTCCCTGACCATGCAAGGTGGAACATCGCCGCCTCTTTTGCATCATCATTTACCGTCCATATATCCTCGGCCTTTTTGGATGCAAAATCGCTGAGAGCACACTTTATGACTTTGACAGGATATGCCGAAAATCTGTCAAGCCGCCTGCTATCAGGGTTTACGAGCACTGTCGTCTCAATGCCGGATTCTATGCACTTTCTGACGAGTGCCATTCCTATCGTACCTGTTGCACCCGTGATAACGGCTCGTTCTATCATTTTATTTCCTTAAGCATTTCCCTTTTATACTCTTCAAACCTTCCGAGAAGCTTTTCTTCGGTCTCCTCCGGCATGCGCTTGAATATTTCAGTTTCTTCCGGAATGATCATTTCATGTTCCTCATTGATTTTCTCTATAGCAGTAACGAGCATATCGATCTCAGTCTCGTAAAGGCGCAGTGCCAACGTATGGAAAGTATCTTCCGGCTTTATTTCTATCATCCGCCTCTCGATGATCTCTCCTGCATCTATGTACTTGCCGATGATATGCGTAGTCGCGCCTATCGGGATTCCATACCAGACTGACCACTTATACGAATCAAGTCCGCGCGCCTTCGGAACGAATCCCGGATGCGAGTTGATTATAGTATGGCTTTCAACGAATTCGTCAGGAAGAAGGCCTGCGCCGCAAAGAAGGAAAACGGAATCTGAATCAAGTGCAGAAAAATCCGTCTCTTCATATGTGTAACCGAAATTCGCACATAGCGTCTTCGTATCAGGTATGCTGACGTTCAGGGCGGGCCGGTGAACGATCAGCGGCTGCCTCTTCTTGACATATTTCATAGGCTGCGCAAAAACTGAAACGTCTTCATACCCTCTTGCTTTTAAGAGGCAGAGCGTATCATATGTCTTCCTGTGAGGAACATTGTATGTAAGAACCGATATCTTTCTGTCCATGACCTACCATACTTTCCACGGTGCATTGCCGCTGTCCCACATTTCCTCGAGCATGTCTCTCTCGCGCTTCGTGTCCATACACTGCCAGAATCCGTTGTAGCGGTATCCCATCAGGTTTCCGGATGCGGCAAGCTTCATCATCGGGTCTTTTTCGAATACGGTATCATCATCCTCGAGATAATCGAAAACCTCCGGCTCGAGCACCATGAATCCTCCGCTGACACGGGAATCGTCTATCGTATGTTTTTCACGGAAAGACGTGATCACATTATCATCATTCATGTCGAGAACGCCGAAACGCTGTCCTACCGATATGGCCGTCACGGTTGCAAGCTTTCCGTGAGAGCGGTGGAATGCGAGCAGCTCGTTCGGATCGACAGAGCTTACCGCGTCTCCGTACGTCAGCATGAAAGTCTCGTTTCCGATATATTTCTGTACGCGTTTGATCCTTCCGCCCGTCATCGTATCAAGGCCGGTATCAACTAGAGTCACGCGCCACGGTTCGGATTCGTTATTGTGGACCGTCATTTTGTTTTCATTCGTAAAATCAAAAGTGACGTCACTGTTGTACAGATAGTAATCGGCGAACCAGTCCTTGACCATGTGCTGCTTATATCCGCAGCATATGATGAAATCGTTGAACCCGCGTGCGCTGTAGCCTTTCATTATATGCCACAGTATCGGTTTTTCTCCGATCTCGATCATCGGCTTAGGACGAAGATGGCTTTCCTCGCTTATCCTCGTTCCGTATCCTCCTGCAAGAATTACGACTTTCATTTTTCTCTCCTTCTCGTTCCTACACCTCAGCCCGTTTAAATCTGCCTTCGGCAGTGGCTTAGGCTGCATATCTAGTTTTCAGGGAAAACCTGATACATCCTTTCTACGCCTGCAGGTTAGCCCTGCTCTGTCTTGCGTCAGCTTCCGCCCGCATCAGCACTATCTCATGCGCCTTCCTGAATATCTTTATGAAAATGCCGCGCGGCAGGACATACAGCA
>JAILNQ010000074.1 GCA_024691425.1 Lachnospiraceae bacterium | reverse complement strand
GATGCGGCACACGGAGCCCATCTCGGTTTTTCGGATGCATTTCCCGAAAGCGCTATTTTCTCGGGAGCGGATGTTGTCATCACGGGTATCCACAAAACAATGCCTGCCATGACGCAGACTTCGCTCATACATATTAGCAATAACTGTCCTTCGAAAGAAAGAATAAGAAGGATGCTTTCCGTGTTCATGACATCCAGTCCGTCATATGTGCTTATGGCATCGATCGATTCGATGACGGAGCTGATAAGTAAGCGCGGGGAAGAACTGTTTATGGCATATGCCAAAAGGCTTGACAGCTTTTACAAAAAGGCTGAGGAATTCGAATGCCTCAGCGTTCTTACAGACGAAAAGCTGAACGCGAAAGGATCTGCCGGTCACGACAAAGGCAAGCTCGTAATAAGCGACATGACAGGGACTTTCTCCGGAAAAGACATAGAAGAGATTCTTCGCAGCAGATACGGGATAGAATCAGAGATGTCCGCCGAGCAGTACGTGATCCTGATGACGAGCATCGCGGACAATGATGAAGCATTTGAGCATCTCATCGGAGCGATTCTGGAAATTGATGAGTCGCTTTCGGAAAAAAGGATCATTCCAAAAACAAGAGGGATATTCAAACGGATATATGACAGCACGATAGGTAAACTTGCCGCAACATATGCTGCGGATTATGAAGCGGAGGAAGAAAAACCCCGGGAACTGTCCTGCGGCAATATGAAATCTGCATTGTTTGATGATGAATATGAATATATCCCGCCTGAACTTTCAGAAGGCAGGATATCAAAAGACTCGGTCATCATCTATCCTCCGGGCACACCGGTAACACTTCCCGGATGCCGGATCGGCGGCGAGGAAGCGGATAAAATACTTGAAGCATTAAAAAACGGTCTTGAGGTAATAGGACTCAGAGACGGGGAAATAGCAGTATTATGGGAAAAATCTTCTACCTGATGGGAAAAAGCTGCGCCGGCAAGGACAGCCTTTACAACATATTGAAAAATGATGAGGAGCTCGGTCTTCTTCCGGTCATCAGATATACGACGAGGCCGATAAGGGACGGAGAGACAGACGGCGAAACATATCATTTCGTGGATGAAAAGGGCTATAGCTCTTATAAGGATGCCGGAAAGATCATCGAAGAGCAGGTATACCATACTATGCACGGAGACTGGCGGTATTTCACTGCCGATGATGGCGGGATCGAGATCGGAAGCCATAACTATCTGGCCATAGGCGTGCTCGATTCGTTCGCGGGAACACGGGATTACTTCGGAAAAGACACAGTTCTGCCGATATATATACAATTGGATGATGGGGAGCGTCTGCAGCGGGCGCTTGCAAGAGAGAGGCTTCCCGAAAACGGCAGATATGCGGAAATGTGCAGGCGTTTTCTGTCCGACGCAGAGGATTTCAGCGCAGAGCGGATAGAAAAGTTGGGCATTCCGGAAGATGCAATATTCGAAAACAATGATCTTGAGGACTGCGCCAAGAGGATTAAATCATGGATATTAAGGTTAATCAGGTAGTACCGACAACTCAGGTTAACGATACGAATCAGGTGAATGCTCCCACGGATGATGCTTTCCACTTTACGCTCATGAGCGCTATTGAGGAGGAAGGCCTTCAGGAGAGACTCACCACCATGTATGAGGACATCACTATGCAGGGAAACAAGATTACCAAGCATATGGATGTCAAGGATATGAAACGCTACCGTGCCCTGATCAAGGAATTCATGAACGAGATCGTCAACAGATCGCACAAATTCTCGCGTGAGAATTTCCTCGACAGGAAGGGAAGGCACAGAGTATACGGAATTATCCGCCGGGTGGATGAAACGCTTGATGAGCTTGCACAGGAGCTTATGAAGGAAGAGAAGGATCATATGTCCATCCTTGCAAAGGTCGGAGAGATAAGGGGACTTCTTCTCGATATTCTTACGTGACGGGAATAACTCTGATCCAGCGGATTTTTGAATTCCGGATCGGAATAAAAACGACCATCAACAAGTAAAGGCACAGGAAGATCATGAGCAGCTTTGAAACTATCATCGGACAGGATCATATCAGAGAACATCTTCGCGCGGCGATCACGTCGGGCAAAGTCAGCCAGGCTTATCTCATAACAGGAGAGTGGATGCAGGGCAAGGAATACATTGCCAGGGTTTTCGCGAATGCGCTTGTATGCGAAAATCCCATAGACGGCTATGACCCTTGCGGAAAATGCAAGTCGTGCATCCAGGCGCAGACAAGGAATCATCCTGACATAATAACGGTCACGCATGACAAGCCAAATACTGTCTCGGTTGATGATATCAGGGAGCAGATAATCAGCGATGCGCAGATAAAACCGTATCAGAGCAAATATAAGATATACATCATGAACGAGGCCGAGAAGATGACGCCTCAGGCACAGAACGCTCTTTTAAAAACCCTCGAGGAGCCTCCGGAATACGTTGTGATCATGCTTCTGTCCACATCTGAGGCCGCAATGCTTCCGACCATCATTTCAAGATGCGTTCAGCTTGATATGAGACCGGTAGATGACAAGCTTGTCAGGAAATACCTCATGAGCGAGATAAAGATACCGGATTATCAGGCAGACATATGTGTGGCCTTTGCAAGAGGAAACATCGGAAAAGCGCGGAGCCTTGCGATAAGCGAAGACTTTGAGGAGATCAAGAATGAATCTATCCGCGTCCTGAAGTTCATCAGGAGGATGGACACGGCCGATATGATCAAGACGCTCAAAAAGCTCGAGGAATACAAACTGAATGTGGATGATTTTCTCGACATAATGCTGATATGGTACAGAGACGTTCTTCTGTATAAGGCGACAATGGATGCCGATGCGATAGTGTTCAAGGAAGAGGGCGCGAATATCAGGAAAGAAGCTTCCGTCAGTTCCTATGAAGGAATAGAGACGATATTAAGAGCAATAGAAAAGACAAAGCAGAGGCTTAAGGCGAATGTGAATTTCGAACTTGCCATGGAGCTGATGCTGCTTGCGATAAAGGAGAATTAAAATGGTAAAAGTCATAGGTGTCAGATTCAGGACTGCCGGAAAGATCTATTATTTCGGACCGAAGGATATCGAATTCAAAAGGTCCGATCATGTTATCGTTGAAACCGCCAGAGGCGTGGAATACGGAACGGTCGTTCTTCCTAACATGGAAGTGGAAGACAGCAAGATAACGCAGCCTTTAAAGAACGTCATCCGCAAAGCTACAGAGGATGATGACGAAAGGGAAAAAAGAAACCGGGAGAAGGAAAAGGACGCGTACAAGATCTGCCAGGAGAAGATAATCAAGCACGGTCTTGAAATGAAGCTCATCAATGCGGAGTACACTTTTGACAATAATAAAGTGCTCTTCTATTTCACTGCGGACGGCAGAGTCGATTTCCGTGAGCTCGTTAAGGATCTTGCCGGAGTTTTCCGTACAAGGATCGAGCTGAGACAGGTCGGCGTAAGGGATGAAACGAAGATACTAGGCGGAATGGGAATATGCGGGCGAGCTCTGTGCTGCCACTCCTATCTTGCTGACTTTGCTCCGGTATCGATCAAAATGGCAAAGGAACAGAGCCTGTCCCTCAACCCTACGAAGATTTCCGGAATATGCGGCCGTCTCATGTGCTGCCTCCAGAATGAGGCACAGGTCTACGAAGAACTCAACAGAAAGCTTCCTAAAGTCGGAGATACCGTTACGACTCCTGACGGAATAAAGGGCGAAGTCAGAGAGACTAACGTGCTGAAGCAGCTCGTAAAAGTGATCGTTGAGATAGATGATGAAAAAGAACTGAGGGAATATGCAGTATCCGACCTTAAATTCAAGCCCCGCCATAAAAAGGACAACGACGGCCAGAAGGGCGATAAGGGAGGAAAGAAGAACAAGAACAAAGATAAAGATAAGGATAAAGACAACTCAAACAAGAAATCAAAAGCTGAGATAGAAGAAGAGCTTGAACTCGAAGAGCTTGAAAGACTAGAACAAAAAGATGGCAGATCCAAACTGGACGACGATTGAATTAAAAGAGGGCGAGAGAACCGACGATCTCGAGCGGTGCGGATATCGGATAATCCAGAATCCGGATAAGTTCTGTTTCGGTATGGATGCAGTGCTGCTGTCCGGATATGCATTTGCCAAAAAGGGCGAAAAAGTTCTTGACCTCTGTACCGGAAACGGCATAATACCGATACTCATGGCGGCAAAATACCAGGCCGAGCATTTCGTTGGAATCGAGATACAGCGCGATGTTGCCGACATGGCAAAAAGAAGCGTGGATGCGAACGGACTCAGCGGCAGGGTGAATATCATTCCCGCGGATATCAAGGATGCGGAGGATTTTCTCCAGGCCGGGATATTTGATGTGGTAACCTGCAATCCGCCGTATATGATCGAAAATCACGGCATCAAGAATCCGGATTCCCCGAAAGCCATTGCAAGGCATGAGATACTTTGCAAATTTGATGATGTAGCAAGGATTTCGGCAAGGATGCTGAGACCGGGAGGAAGACTTTTCCTCGTGCACCGGCCGTTCCGTCTTACAGAGATATTTGAAACGCTGACAAAACACGGCCTTGAGCCTAAAAGGATGAAACTTGTTCATCCGTATGTCAACAAAGCGCCCAACATGGTGCTGATAGAGGCAGATCTCGGATCGAGAAGGAGGCTTACGGTTGAGCGGCCGCTCATCGTATACGAATCGCCGAACTGCTACACCAGGGAAATATACGACATTTACGGTTACTGATCATGAATGAATACAAGGAACAGGGAACGCTTTATCTTTGCGCAACTCCTATAGGGAACCTTTCGGACATTACCGAGAGGGTGCTGGAAACGCTTAAGAGCGCAGATATCATTGCAGCCGAGGATACGCGCAACAGCATGAAGCTCCTTAACCGCTTCGGAATAAAAGTACCTCTGACCAGCTATCATGAATATAATAAATATGACAAGGCAGAGGAACTCATAGGAAAAATGAAGAGCGGCCAGAATGTCGCGCTGATCACCGATGCCGGAACGCCGGGGATATCCGATCCCGGTGAAGTGATAGCAAATATGTGCCATAAAGAAGGAATAAGGGTCACATCGCTTCCCGGCCCGTGTGCACTTATCACGGCGCTTTCGATGTCGGGCTTTCCGGCAAGAAGGTTCGTGTTCGAAGGTTTTCTTCCTTCCGAGAAAAAAGAGCGGAGAGAAATTCTTAACGAGCTGGCGGATGAGACGAGAACGATAATTCTTTATGAGGCGCCTCATCATTTAAAGAAAACGATCGCGGAACTTTATGAAGCGCTCGGAGACAGGAACATCGCACTCTGCCGGGAGCTTACGAAGAAATTCGAAGAAGTGCGCCGCATGAGCCTTAAAGAAGCGGATGAGTACTACGCAGGCAATGAGCCGAAAGGAGAATACGTCCTTATTCTCGAGGGAAGATCGAAAGCTGAGATTATGGAAGAGCGGGCAGAATCTTTCCGGAAAACAGATATAAAGGAA
>JAILNQ010000042.1 GCA_024691425.1 Lachnospiraceae bacterium | reverse complement strand
CCTGAAAGAGCCTTAGGCTTACGATCAAGAAGTGCTGTAAGGTCGAGGATCTTAGCTGCCTCTTTAACCATCTTGTCTATTTCATCCTTAGGAACTTTGCGGAGCTTAAGTCCGAAAGCCATATTGTCATAAACTGACATATGAGGATACAGAGCGTAGTTCTGGAATACCATCGCGATATCCCTGTCCTTAGGCTCTACATCATTAACCACACGGTCACCGATCTTGAGCTCTCCTGATGAGATCTCTTCAAGACCTGCGATCATACGGAGCGTTGTTGACTTTCCGCATCCGGACGGACCAACGAAGATGATGAATTCCTGATCAGCGATCTCAAGATTGAAATCCTTAACCGCCTGGAATCCGTTAGGGTAGATCTTGCAAATGTTCTTAAGTGATAAACCTGCCATAATGTAACCTCCATTAATATTTTTTGCTGGTTCCGGCATAATCTGCCGCACTGTGGAAATTATAACAACGGGATCACAAGATGTGAATGCCAAGGTTGCCCAAAGATTTCAGGAGATGATGTACAAACTATCCAAAACAGAAAAACTACATATCTTCGTCGTCGTTATCAGTCTTTCCCCTTTCGGCCGCCAGTACGTCTGCATCCGTAGTCTCCGAGAAGAACGCAAGCTGATTCTTGCCGCGCTTCTTGGCTTTATAAAGCGCTGCATCAGCCGCCTTGTAAAGGCTTTCGTAATCTCTTCCGTCACGGGAATAAATTGCCGCACCTATACTAGCCGTAGGAGAATACTTCGTATATGTTCCGACCGTGAAATCCTTGAAGAAGCCTGCGACTCTTCCTGCTTCACGCTCGATAACGTTATCATCTTTAAGGTCTTTTAAGAATATGATGAACTCATCACCGCCGGTACGTCCGATGATGTCGGTGACTCGGAACTCAGTTCTTATCCTCTTTCCGAGCGTCGCAAGAACCTCGTCACCGAAAGCATGGCCCATAGTATCGTTGATCTTCTTGAAGTTATCTATATCAAGAACGCACATCATGCTCGTCTTGTCACGGCCTTCACCTTCAAGGTATTCCTTGATCTTGTTCTCGGTCGAGATCTTGTTGAGCAGTTCGGTGAGCAGATCCGTTTCAGCCTTGTTCTGCAGTTCCATGCTCTCTTTTGTAAAGCTTACTCTGTTGATGATGTAAATAATGATGATAAGAGCAACGAAGACACCGATGGAGAACAGAACTTTCATGATCATGCTCCTGGTATCCTGGTTTTCCTCAAGTATGCTGAGATTGATCTGGTTGTCCTGAACTAAGACAAGAACACTGGCTCCGGATCTCCCGATAGGCTGATGGCACAGATACGCACCGGTTCCGTTGCTCGTTACGACATGGACAGTTCCAGACCTACCGGACTGCATGCTCTTCATGAACGAGCTTGCGCTGCCGTCTTCAAAAACGACTTTAAGGAGCGTCTCGTTCAGATCGTCTCCGAGCTTCAGCAGAGACTGCTTTTCGCCCCCGTATATCTCTCCGACAATACCGTTCGAGAATACAAGAGCATAGCAGTATGCCGTTGAATCCATCAGTTTTGATATCCTGTCGGCTTTATATACAAGGACAACATTTCCGCGCCAATCTTCCTCTGTTCTGATAGGTGAGGAAACAACTAGCACGGGTCTGCCTTTATTATCAATTATGGAAAGTGCTCCGTCCCTTGTAGCAAGTACAGATTTGATATCCTCATAAATATCAATTTTCCCATAACGCTGGCCATATGAATCAACTGCGTTTCCATTGGTTTTGATTATATATGCATCAATAAGTCCCGAATGGTCATCGACGAGTTTGAGCAGTTTCACGGCTTTTTCGCCGAAAATATCTTCCTCATCCATGAGATAATCCGCAATCGCATCGGTAACGTTCACAGTTCCTTCGTAAAGGCCTTTGTAATATCCCGCAATGCTCACCGCCTGTCTGCTGACACGGTCAAGTGCCTTGTTCCGGGCATTCTCCTGCATTGTTTTGTTGTAATTGATAAGAGTGAACACAAGAAAGATCATCAGTAAAATGGTAGGTATCGCCCATTGAACCGTTGTTGAGTTACTCTTACTCTTTTCAGCCTTCCCCATCAAAGTCCTCCGCCGGATCAAAAGCGTCCTCCCCCTGCTTCTTCTTCGGCATATACAGTGCAAATATCTTATTATAGAATTTCGATTTTATATAAGCCATTGCCGAGAACATGATCAGCACCAGCAGAAGAAGAGCCGGTGAAAACCAGATCAGGACTATCGGAATGGCGGTGATCACCATCATGAGGATGGTATAGGGCAGATGACGGATGCTGATAAGAAACGAGTTCTTGATCGTATTCTTAACAGTATTGTCGAACTGTGCAAGTATCGGAAACAGATACGTAAGTGTCATCAGAACAACTATGCACATAACGCCCGCTGCAACGATCACTATATTGCTTACGACGCTGCTGTTGAAAATCTCTGCTGCATTTCCCGCGGTCACTATCCGGACATCCACGAACATGATAGCAAAAACAACAAGCACTATCGCCCAGATTGCCGTCGCCTGAACGAAATTCTCCTTAAATGACTTGAAATAGGATCTGGTTATATAGCCTTCCTCATCCTTTGCCATTTTGAGCGTGACATAATAAAGAGCCGTCGATGCTGCTCCCGCCGTAAAAATGGGAAGGCAGCACAAAATGAACAGCAGGTTCAGCCAGAACAAGTCTGCCAGCCGTGACAGGAATGTAAACACGGGTCCTTCAAAGTTGAAAATTCTGTTCATTTCTAAAGCCTTTCGGGAAATTCACACCTTAAATAATTATAGTTTAGCAATGTAAAAAAAGCAATCACAACAGTTCTATCGTCATCGGCGTGTACCTTATTCCGTCGGTACACTTCTCGTGATCCATGTCCGTAAATCCGATCTTATGATAGAACTCCACCGCATAGGGAGACGAGAAAACCGTCATTTCCATTATACCTTCTTCAAGCGCTTCCTTGAATGCGCGATTTAAAAGCGCGGTCGCGATTCCCTGGTGATGAAGACGCGGTTCCACGAACAGAAGAGAAATATGCCCGTGGGTCCGTATGCCAAGTATCCCGACTATCACGTCATCATCATCAAATGCTCCCCATGCAAAATAATTGCCGAGAGCGAACATGTTCTTAAGCTCTATGCCCTTAACAAATTCGTGAAAGTGTTTCACTCCTTCAGGCTCATATTCAGGCGCTTCATATACAAGGAATGTGTCCCATGCGAGCTGCATGGCCATATCCCATTCCTTGAGCTTTAAGCGCCTGATCTCATATCCCATTATTTGAACAGTCCCGTGAAGAAATTCGCAATGCCCTGGCCTATGTTCTTAACAGTACTGGTGACTGCATTTCCGATGATCTTGGTAAGTCCGAGGTCATTGAGGTCGACTTTATCAATGTCGAACGTTCCGGCTTTGATGTCATCCTTATACTTTGCGTATATATCATCAGCCTGCTCTGCAAGCACCTTGTAATCTATTCCCATAGCCTTGACTTTCATCATAAGATCAACGATCCTTGCTATCTCTTCTTCGGAAAGAGTAACGTTCTGGTCTTTCATTCCTTTTCTTATCGCGGCCTCGATCTCCTCTTTCGTATTAAGATCGTTCGTTGCCACTACTGTCTTAATGTAAGAGATGAGTTCATCAGCCTGATCGTCATCACCGAGCTGTTCCTTGATCTCTCCTGTAGTAACAAGCTCGTTAAGAGAAGCATCCATCGCCTTGGCGCTGACTTCTTTTCCGCTCATTTTCTCGTAAGCTTTAAGAGCACCGATGAGCGCCGCGGTTCCCGAGATCGGAGAGGGAGCGGCAACTATTATATCCGCATCCGTAACGCCGGCAGTAATGAGAGCGTTTCTGTACATTGTGGTCGTACAGTAGGTGATGTTGTTCGTCGTAACGACAACTCCGTGTCCTGCTTCAGCGGGCTTAACGAGGACTGAAGATAATGACTTTGTACCGATAAGAGCTGACGATATGTATTTATCAAGAGCGGCATGCTCTTCGGCATTTGTCGTGATGACGATGTCATAGCTTCCAAGATCCGCCTCGGAAACTCCCATAGCGGTAAGTACCTTGGACTTCTGATCTGCCGTAAGGTCTGCTCCGAGTGCGAGATAACCCTTCGTCTCGCCGCTCTTCTTATCAGAATCGGAGCCGCCGAAAATCGTATCTATTACCGAATTCACATCTTTCTGATCTGTTTTTTTGTCTTCTTCCTTCTTCTCTTCTTCTTTCTTCTCTTCCTTACCCTTTTCAGTTACCGTTCCGTTACCGGATTCGTCAAAAGTTATCGCCTGCGACGCACCTGCGCTTACCGTCATGCTGAGCGCAAGCGTCATGGTCATGATAAGACTTATTATTTTTTTCATATTCTTCCCTCCATTGTACTTATCTGACAAATGTTCCTATCCTATAAAATCTCCGATCCTGATTCCATGTCCTTTTCAGGTCTCATGAGCGACAGATTTCCTTCCTGGTCCTCAGCGCACAGGATCATTCCTTCAGACAGTGTTCCTGCAAGAGTTGCCGGTTTAAGGTTAAGGAGTACCATGACTTTCTTTCCGACCATCTCTTCAGGCTTGTAATATGCCTTTATTCCGGACACTATCTGCTTTACGCTGTCCCCTATCTTTACTTTCGAGCATAGCAGCTTCTTAGACTTCGGAACCTCTTCGCAGGCGATAATCTCACCTACGACAAACTGCATCTTCGCAAAATCATCATATTCTATCTCTTCCTTCATCTCGACGTGGATAGCGCTTTCGTTGTCCTCGGGAGCGGTTCCGTTCTCCCTTTCATATTCGGCGCGCTGTTTTTCCTGTATCTTTTCAACTTCCGCGAGAATATCTTCGGGATTGCGTCTTGCAAACAGAATCTCTGGCGCGTCGGTAACCTTTGTTCCGCTTCTGTAAATTCCGAATTCGGACAGAAGATCAAAATCCCTTTCGGTTCCGTAAAGCATCATAAGTATCCTGTCGGCAGTTTCCGGCATGAACGGCTTCAGCAGATTCGTGCCGATGCAGATTCCCTCGACAAGGTTGTACAGAACTTCTGAAAGCCTGTTCCTGTCCTCTTCGTTCTTCGCAAGCACCCAGGGCATTGTCTCATCTATGTACTTATTGCAGCGCCTGAACACGTTGAACACTTCCGTCAGAGCATCCGCCATACGCATCTGGTCCATCTTTTCCTTGACCTTTGCGGCAGCCGATGTGCACACTTTCTTAAGATCTTCATCCACTTCTTCCGTGGCACCGGTGCTGCTTACAAAACCTTCGAAATACTTGTTGCTCATCGAAATAGTACGGCTTACGAGATTTCCGAGAATATTCGCAAGATCGGAGTTGTACCTCTCCGTCACAAGCTCCCAGGTGATCGTTCCGTCATTATCATAAGGCATTTCATGAAGCACATAGTACCTTACCGCATCAACACCGAAAAGACCGATGAGATCATCCGCATACATTACATTTCCGCGGGATTTGCTCATCTTCTCCCCGCCCTGAAGAAGCCAGGGATGTCCGAACACCTGCTTGGGAAGCGGGATTCCGAGACTCATGAGGAAAATCGGCCAGTATATCGTATGGAATCTTATGATGTCCTTTCCGATAAGATGAAGATCAGCCGGCCACAGTCTTTTGAACTGCTCGCTATGATCTCCGTCCGCATCATATCCTATGCCCGTTATGTAGTTCGACAGAGCATCGAGCCAAACATAAACGACATGCTTGTCATCAAAATCAACCGGAATACCCCACTTGAAAGACGTACGGCTTACGCACAGATCCTGCAGTCCCGGAAGAAGGAAATTGTTCATCATCTCATTCTTACGCGAAACCGGCTGGATGAACTCAGGATGAGTGTTGATGTATTCTATCAGCTGATCTGCATATTTGCTCATCTTGAAAAAGTAAGCTTCTTCTTTCGCGGGCTTTACTTCCCTTCCGCAGTCGGGACACTTGCCGTCGACAAGCTGGCTCTCCGTCCAGAATGATTCGCAGGGTGTGCAGTACATGCCTTCATAGCTCCCCTTATAGATGTCGCCTTTTTCGTACATCTTGCGGAAAATCTTCTGGCACTGCTTCTCGTGATCTGCGTCGGTCGTCCTGATAAAACGGTCATAGCCGACGTTAAGGCTGTCGCAGATGTCCCTTATCTGTCCTGCAACGTTATCAACGAACTCCTTCGGAGATATGCCCGCTGCCTTAGCCTTTTCCTCGATCTTCTGTCCGTGCTCATCAGTTCCCGTCTGGAACCAGACATCATATCCTTCCAGCTTCTTGAATCTTGCGATCGCATCTGCCATCACTATCTCGTAGCTGTTTCCGATATGCGGCTTGCCCGATGTATAGGCTATCGCTGTTGTGATGTAATACTTTTCTCTGTCCATGTCATCAACTCCTTGTATTTATTCTCCGTCTCCGTTATTTTCCAGCAGTTCCCGGTAAACATCTCTTTTCGAGATGCCCCTGTCGGCTGCGACAAGCTTCATTGCCTCTTTTCTGTCAAAACCCTGTGCCTCATATCCGGCCATGTGTTCCTTTATATCTGTTTTCCGGAAAGATTCTGCCCGCTCTTCCATAATCTCAGCTTTCGATCTTCCCTCGAGAATAAGGACGTATTCTCCTTTCGGCTCATTGCCTGCGTAGTACTCATCCGCTTCTTTAAGGCTCATGCG
>JAILNQ010000028.1 GCA_024691425.1 Lachnospiraceae bacterium | reverse complement strand
AACTTCTTCGCGAACTCGTAATCCCGCTGGTCATGCGCCGGAACGGCCATGATAGCGCCGGTGCCGTACCCCATCATTACATAGTCGGCGATGAAGATGGGAATTTCTCTTCCGTCGACGGGGTTAATGGCGCTTATGCCCGAAAGCTTTACACCGGTCTTATCCTTTACGAGCTGCGTACGCTCGAATTCTGTTTTTTTGGCGCATTGTTCACGGTATGCGCTGACTTCATCGAAGTTTGAGAGCATATCCTTGTATTTTTCTATTAGAGGATGCTCTGGCGCTATTACCATGAAAGTCACACCGAAAAGTGTGTCACACCTTGTAGTATATATTTCAAGTTTCTCGTCTATTCCCTTAAGTGAAAACTCAACAAATGCGCCTTCACTTCTTCCGATCCAGTTAACCTCCTGCTGCTTGACGTTCTCAGGAAAATCAACGGTATCAAGCCCTTCAAGAAGCTTGTCGGCATAATCAGTTATGCGCAGATACCATACTGATTTTTCCTTCTGTACGACGTCGCTGTGGCAGATGTCACACTTGCCGCCCTGCGAGTCCTCGTTCGAAAGCACAACTTTGCAGTGCGGACAGTAGTTGACAAGCGTGTTCGCACGGAAAACAAGGCCCTTTTCAAAGAGCTTTAAGAATATCCACTGCGTCCACTTGTAATAGTCGGGATTGCTGGTCGCAAGGTTTCTCTTCCAGTCGAACGAAAATCCTACCGCCTTAAGCTGCTCGGAAAAATGCTCGATGTTCTTCTGCGTTATGACTGCGGGATGTGTTCCTGTTTTTATCGCATAGTTCTCGGCCGGAAGCCCGAATGAATCGAACCCGATCGGGAAAAGCACGTTATAGCCCTGCATCCTTCGCTTTCGGGATATGACCTCGATGCTCGAATATGCCTTAATATGGCCTACATGCATTCCGGCTCCCGAAGGGTAAGGGAATTCTACAAGGCCGTAGAACTTCGGCTTTTCGCTTCCGTCAACTGCTTCGAACACACCTGCCTCTTCCCATTTCTTCTGCCATTTCTTCTCGATTTCAGCGTGATTGTAAATCTTTCCCATTTTTCATATCTCCTCATGAAGTAGTAGTATCATGCTCTTTCGCCTATATAGTAAAACCCCCTGCACTCGCTGAGGTGCACTCTGACTATCTGTCCGATCAGCGATGCGTCTCCGGGGAAATGAACGTTCAGATTGTTGGATAGTCTTCCTGTAACAAGCGAACTGTCCTGTCTGTTAATGTCCTCAACGAGAACATCCCCTGTCATGCCTTCAATGAGCTTTGCCCTTTTCTGGCTCGTCTCCTGAACTTTTGCAAGGACTCTTTCGAAATTCCTTGCCGCTTCTTTAGCGCTTACCTTATCCGGCATAGATGCCGCTCGCGTCCCCGTGCGTTCAGAATATATGAAAGTGAAGGCTCCGTCAAACTGAACTTTTTCTATAACATCGATCGTATCGTCGACATCGGCATCAGTTTCACCAGGATATCCGACTATGATATCCGTCGTAAGAGCGATTCCCGGAATCCTTTCCCTGATCTTTGCGGCCAGGCTTAAGTAGCTTTCTTTCGTGTATTGCCTGTTCATTGACTCTAGGATGCGGCTCGAACCCGACTGCAGAGGCAGATGGATATGCCTGCAGATCTTTTTTGATGCTGCCATAACATCTATCAGATCGTCAGACAGATCTTTCGGATGACTTGTCATGAATCTGATCCTGCTGATGCCGCTAACTTCTTCAACTTTCTCAAGAAGCCTTGCGAAATTTATATCCTCAGATAGCCCTCTTCCGTATGAGTTGACGTTCTGTCCGAGAAGCATTACTTCTTTCACGCCGTCATCGGCAAGTCTTTTTATCTCATCGATTATATCACTGCTGGCGCGGCTTTTCTCACGTCCGCGAACATATGGCACAATGCAGTAGCTGCAGAAGTTGTTGCAGCCGAACATGATGTTGACGCCGCTCTTGAACTTATAATTCCTTCTTGATGGTATGTTTTCGACTATCCTGTCGGTATCATCCCAGAATTCCGAAATAAGATGCCCTTTGCCTTTAGTGACCTGCCTTGTAAGCAGCTTATACAGCAGCTGCGGAAAATCGAACAGGTTATGCGTTCCGAAGATCAGGTCAACGAACGGATAGCTCTGTGTTATTTTTTCTCTTGCGCTTCTTTCCTGCGATAGGCACCCGCAGACACCTATCATCATATCAGGATTTTTCTTCTTAACTGCACCTATGCTTCCGAGATGTCCGAAAAACTTCTGATTCGCATTATCCCTTATCGTGCATGTATTGTATAAAACAAAATCTGCAGCGAGCTCATCTTCTTCCCTTTCGAAACCGGCCGCTTCAAGTATTCCCGAAAGCTTTTCCGAATCCTTTGCGTTCATCTGGCATCCGAAAGTAGTCACGTGATATGTCAGACTTCGACCTAAAAGCCTTGAACGCTCCTTCACAAGAAGGCGGCAGCTATCAATGCTTTCGAGAAGGATTTTTTCTTCTTCTTCATTGCTCATTGTAAAATACCTCGGATTCGGTCAGTACTATATCGGCCGTCCTGTCATTTTCCTCAGTCTCGAAGTCATCGGCAATCTGTATATCAAAAGCAAGGCCGATCACGCTTCCGGGCTTTTTCTGACTTAAGTATGTGTCATAAAAGCCCTTCCCGTATCCGATACGGTGGCATTTTCTGTCAAAAGCCGCGCCGGGCGTTATGCATACATCAGCCTTTCCGGTAAATTCAACCGCCTTTTGGGGATCCGGCTCTAAGATGCCTTTATATCCAGGACAGAAATCATTAAGGTCATTTATCACATAAAACTTAAGGTCGGGCAGTCCATGAGATACATCAGACAAAGGATAAGCAACTGTTTTTCTGTCCTTTATCGCCCGCTCGAAAATAAGGTCGGTATCAACTTCATTGTTATATGCCTTATAAAGCAGTATCGTTCCGGCGTTTTCATATTCGCGGCTTTTTATGAATCTTTCGCATATCCTGACGGATTTTTTTCTGCGCTCTTCATCAGAAAGGCCGGCTCTTTTTTTCAGGCTGCTCCGGCGTATAAATGACTTGTTTTTTCTGATCTCTTCGATGCCGTGGATTCCCATCAGCTTTCCTTCTGGCGCAGCCTTATAAGGTCCGCCAAGTTAAAGTCCCTGTCAGCATCAGATACGAACAGCGTTCCGTAATTGCGCCCTTCCATGATCTTATGGATGACTGATACATCTTTTCCGTTTGCTATCACCATGTCTGCTCCGCTCGCAGTCGCCACCCTTGCTGCCTGCAGCTTGGCATTCATTCCCCCGGTACCTATGCTTGTTCCGGTCGACGGCTTAGCCATCACGTCATATTTCTCGTCAAGCTTCTCGATTATCGGTATAAGCATAGCATCTTTGTTGCTATGAGGATCGTCAGTGTACATCCCGTCTATATCGGAAAGGAGTATGAGAAGGTCAGCTCCTGTCAGCGCGGTAACGAGCGACGCAAGAAAATCATTGTCGCCGAACGTATCCTCAACCTCATGGGTAGCAACAGTATCGTTCTCGTTAACTACCGGTATGACGCCGAGCTCTAAAAGCTTTGAAAAAGTGTTCATCGCGTTTTTGCGGCTGCTGCTCTCTGTCATTGTATGCATGGTCATCAGGATCTGCGCGGTAATATGATTATACTCGGCGAAAAGCCTCTCATATATCATCATGAGCCTTGCCTGACCTATGGCTGCGCAAGCCTGTTTCAGCGGTATATCGCTGTCTGCGGGAAGAACTCCTGCAGTTTTCCTGCCGACTGCAATCGCGCCTGAAGAAACAAGGATAACGTCCTTTCCCTGATTCTTGAGCTCGCACAGTTCCCTTACAAGCCTTTCCATCTTCGTGAGGTTAAGCTCTCCCGTCTTCATATGATGAAGCGACGAGCTTCCGATCTTCACGACTATGCGCTGCCGATCCTTTAAAGCCGAGCGCAGTTCCTGTTCT
>JAILNQ010000120.1 GCA_024691425.1 Lachnospiraceae bacterium | reverse complement strand
TATCATTTCAATTGTTCATCGGCAGTTCTGAACAATAAATCCGAAAAAGGAAGAGAAAAATGGGATACGAAACGAGATTCCGGCATGAGCTCAAATTCGAGGTCACGTACGGTGAGTACATGTGCGTAAGGCAGAGGCTTCAGGCCGTCTGTGACGCCGATCCGCATGCAGGAGATGACGGAACTTACCTCATCAGGAGCATATATTTCGACAACATCGATGACAAGGCCCTGATGGAAAAGATCAACGGTGTGTCCAGGCGTGAGAAGTTCAGGATCAGATACTACAACGACGATCTTAACTACATCACTCTCGAGAAGAAGCAGAAGATAAACGAGCTGTGCAAGAAGGCCGAATGCCGGCTGACGAAAGATGAGGTATGCGACATACTCAGCGGCGATACAGAGTTTATGAAGAGCCATCCCTCATCACTTGTGCAGGAGCTTTACGCGGCGATGAGGACACAGGGCCTTAAGCCGAGAGTCCTCGTCAGCTACAGGCGCGAGCCCTACATATACGGACCGGGGAACGTCAGGGTAACGTTCGATTACGGCATCAAGACGACTATGTTCTCGGACAGCTTCTTAGGAGACATCCATGATGTGCCTGCAACGGACACCGAGAGGATGATGCTCATGGAAGTGAAATATGATGATTTTCTCCCTGACATTATTTCTTCGCTGATCGGTGAGGGAGTGCGGCAGCAGAGTTTCTCAAAGTATGAAGCGTGCAGAAGATACGGATGATCCGCCTGCATGATCAGAATAAATATCAACAAGTATTCGGAGGTAGTATATGAATTTTTCAGATGTGTTCAAATCAAGTTTCTTAGAAAGCGTTGAGTCTTTCACTGTAACGGATGTTGCGCTGGCGATGGTTTTCGCGGTGATCATAAGCCTGTTCATCTTCTGGGTTTATAAGAAGACGTTCACGGGCATAATGTACAGCCCGGGATTTTCGCTGACGCTGATCGGGCTCTGCCTCGTTACGACGCTCGTCATAATCGCGGTGACATCGAACGTGGTCCTCTCGCTCGGTATGGTCGGCGCATTATCGATCGTCAGGTTCCGTGCGGCGATCAAGGATCCGATGGAGATCGTGTTCCTGTTCTGGTCGATCGCTGTCGGCATAGTCATCGGCGCAGGAATGATACCGCTCGCGCTCATGGGCTCGGTGATAATCGGAATAATCCTCATGATATTCGCGAACCGCAAGCAGATCGGTGTTCCATACATACTCATAATGAACTGCGAGAATGAGGAGGCCGAGCAGAAGGCGGTTGAATCCGCAAAAGCATCGGTGTCAAAATTCATGACGAAAGCAAAGACAGTCAATGCATCAGGGATCGAGCTTACCGCTCAGGTCAGACTCAAGGACGGAGCAACGGGCTTTATCAACGGAATAAGCGGAATCGAAGGCGTCAGGAACGCAACGCTTGTCAGCTATAACGGAGAGTATGCGGGATAAAAACCGGCATCGATTAAGCGGAGACAGAAATGACTGAGAACAAGCATATAGGGAAAATCATATACGCGCTCATAGCCCTTGCGCTCGCCGCGGTGATGACCGTATCGGCCGCCGCTAAAGGCCTCTTCGGTCTCGACGAGACGCCCTGGGGGGCGAAAATCGCACAGGCAGCAGAAAGCTCAGGGATCACGCAGGAATACGAGTCTAAGCTCTTTGATACGGATACCGTGATGACAGTTGATATCATAATGGATGACGACAAGTGGCAGGAGCTTCTCGATAACGCGATAAAGGAAGAGTACTACGAGTGCGATGCGGTCATAAACGGCGAGACGTTCTATAACGTCGGGATCAGGGCGAAAGGAAATACCTCTCTGACGAACATCGCAAGGGATGAGACCACGGACAGATACAGCTTCAAGATCCAGTTTGATGAGTACGTGAAAGGCCAGACTTGCTACGGACTCGACAAACTGATACTCAACAACAACTATGCTGATGCGACGAACATGAAGGAAGCAGTTATATACGATATGTTCGCTTATCTCGATGCGGATGCGTCGCTGTACAACTACTCGAAGATCAGCGTCAACGGTGAATACATCGGGGTATATCTTGCGCTCGAGGGCGTGGAAGACAGTTTCCTGATGCGCAACTACGGAACAAAGTCAGGAGAACTGTACAAGCCGGAGAACATGGATTTCGGCGACGGCCCATCAGACAAGAGGAAACCGAACTGGAAGCCTGACTGGGAGCGCGAAGAAAACTCTGACGGAACGGAAGATGAATCGGAAGACGGAGCTTCTGAAGATAAGGAAGATACGAAAGATTCTTCATCAGCTGACAGAGGCGGACGCCCCGGGAAAGAGAGACCGGAATTCGGCCAGGGAATGCCGGAGGGATTCGGGGATTCAGAAGGTTTTGAAATGCCGGAAGGATTCGAACCGCCCGAAGATTTCGATCCGTCCAAGATGGGCGGCGGGCCTGACGGAAATGGAGGGCCAGGCAACGGACCTGAAGGAAATGGCGGACCCGGCGGCATGGGCGGCGGAGGCGGATCCAACCTCGAATATACCGATGATGATCTTGACAGCTATTCAACGATCTGGAACGGTGAGATCGGAAATACATCCAAGAAAGACCACAAGCGTGTCGTCAAGGCTCTCAAGGCGATCGCAGAAGGTGACCTGTCAACGATAGAAGAGTACATGGATGTCGACAATCTGCTCAAATACATGGCAGTGCATGAGTTTTCTGTCAACAGTGATTCGCTGAGCGGAGGAATGGCTCATAACTACTACCTGTACGAAAGCGACGGACAGCTCAACATAATCCCATGGGACTACAACCTCTCATGGGGCGGCATGGGAAATGCAGGTAGGGGGGACCCGCGAAGCGGGGAGAACCTGGCTGCACCGCGAGCCGCATCCGTCGAAGACGGATCTCAGATCGGCGAGCAGTCCTCTGAAGATGCAGGTAGGGGGGACCCGCAAAGTTCTGATGGGCGAGCCGCAGACTCTACCTCTATTATCAACGATCCGATCGATGACTCATGGCAGAGCACGAGCTTCTTCGACATTCTGCTCGAGAACGAGGAATACAACAAGCAATATCACGAATACCTTCAGATGCTCGTGGAATATATGGAAAATGGTCAGTATGATTCTCTGATGGCAAGGCTCCACTTGCAGATAGATGAGCTCGTGGAAACCGACCCAACCGCATTCTACACATATGATGAGTACACGGCGGCTTATGAGATGCTTGATGAAGTGCTCCATCTGCGTGCTGAGAGCATACAGGGACAGCTTGACGGAACGATCCCTTCAACTTCGGAAGGACAGAATGAAGATCCTTCAGCGCTCATAGACGGGACTGGAATAGATCCGTCTGTCATGGGAAAGATGGGCGGCGGAGGCGGACCGGATTCCTGACCGTTTAAAATATTCATACCTGCTTCTCCGGAAAGAGCGGCCATATATACGGCTGCTCTTTTTGCATTGTTTTTCTGACGTATAAAGAATATAATCAGTATATTGCAAAGCTTCATGAAAAATGAACGGGAGGAACTGATATGTTCTGTGAAAATTGCGGAAAGCAGATGCCTGACGGCGCAAAATTCTGTACTGAATGCGGAGCTGAACTGAAACAGCCGGCACCTGCTCCGGCTGCGAGTTCTGCGCCGGTTAATGCGGCTTCATCCGGTGCGGCAAAACCGAAGAAGAAAAATACTGCAGTAATAGTCATCTGCATTGTCTTAGGTGTTCTTATCCTCATGGCGGCAGGACTGTTCTTCGCGATAAGATTTTTCGGCAGGATGGCCCGTGAAGCTTATTCGGAAATCGTAGAGACGCAGGAAGAGCTTATCGATGATTTTTCCGATGAGGCGGAAGATGTCATTGATGAAGCTGAAGACCTCGTCGACGAAGCAGAGGATCATGCTGAAGATTTTGATGATGAGTGGGAAGGGATTTTCGATAATGAAAACGACAGTTCATCGAATGAACTCAGCAGATCCGAGCTTGACGGAATAATCGATGAATATATCGGGAGCTGGGAGGATTCCTGGAGCCAGAGAGCTCACATGGAAATAGCGAGGGCATCAGATCCCGATAAGGTGTACATCGACGTGTACTGGGGAAACAGCTTCGACAGCACGACGCACTGGTCATTCACTGCAACGTATGATGCCGGTGAGGACTGTCTGTCCTATGAGCATGGCAAGTGCTATGATGAAACCGATAACGGCGACAAGAAGATCTACACGGATGGAAGGGGGCAGTTCTATTTCGACAGGGACGGCAACCTCAGATGGGATGACTATACCGAGAACGCAGGAGACAAATGTGTTTTTGAGCTTGTCGGAGATCCCGGGGATACCGATGACGGCAGCGGTGAGCTGGACAATACCGATGATATGCCTTACGTTCTTCCTGATTCGGACAGCAGATATATAGATGAGAGCGAGCTCGATAATCTTACCGAGTGGGGATGCAAGGTCGCGCGCAACGAAATATATGCGAGATACGGAAGGAAGTTCAAGGATAAGGATCTTCAGAACTACTTCGATTCGAAGGCATGGTATTCGCCTTCAGTCGATGCAAAAGATTTTGACGAATCAATACTCAACAAATGGGAGAAGGCGAACGTATTAACCATAACGCAATATGAGAAGAAGATGGGATACAGATAGAAGAATAGTAACCGCAGTTTTTTCTGCTGTTCTCGCTGGAGCGCTCCTTCTTTGCGGGTGCGAAGATGAAGATGCGAAGAATGATTCCGCAGTGAAAGTCACTGACGGAATCATTTCCGTTGATGCAAGCGCCATAAGCGGACCAAAAGCCGATGACGGTGCCGGGACGATCATGATATCCGCTGAATCCGTAAGTGATGGAAATCAGGATGAGGCGGATGCACAGGACTCTGACGCAGATAAAAACGCAGCAGAGGAAAATCCTGAGGAAAGCACAGAAGATTCCGATGATCCTGATGAGCCTGATACCGGTGAGGCTGAGACAACGCCGGAGCCTGCAGAAACCTCATCGGCATTTTCCGTAGAGAACGCGGTGCCGGGGGCTGTTGAGCAGGTAAGCCTTAACGGTGGCTGGCTCTACAGCGATTTTTCCAAGATCAACAGCGGCTGCGCCGTACTGTACAGAGCGGCAGGAAACCGCAGGGGTGTTGTGATCGGCGTGAACGCCGGACACGGAACGAAAGGCGGACAGTCGGTAAAGACATACTGCCATCCGGACATGACACCGAAGGTCACCGGAGGCTCTACCTCGGCAGGTTCCATAACGGCGACGGCAGTATCGGGAGGCATGGCTTTTGCCGACGGAACGAGTGAAGCCAGCGTGACGCTGAAGACTGCAACGATGCTGAGGGACAGGCTTCTTGCCGAAGGGTATGATGTCCTCATGTTGAGGGACGGCACAGACGTACAGCTCGACAACGTAGCCCGTACCGTGATCGCAAACAACACATGTGCATGCCATGTGGCGCTGCACTGGGACGGCGACGGACTCGGATATGACAAGGGATGCTTTTATATTTCAACGCCTGACGGACTGAAGGGCATGGAACCGGTTGCTTCGCACTGGCAGCAGCACGAGGCGCTCGGAGGAGCGCTTATCGCAGGCCTTCAGGAGAAAGGCTGCAAGATATACAAGAACGGAAAGATGGCCATAGACCTTACGCAGACGTCATACAGCACGATCCCCTCGGTCGATATCGAGCTCGGGAACCAGGCGTCCGCGCATGATGATGCATCACTTGCTCTGCTTGCCGACGGGCTCTGCAGCGGCATAAAGAAGATGTTCTGAAACAGTTTGCATAAGCGCTTCATGCGTGATATCATTTTCGGCATATAAATAACAGGTTTTCCGGAGGTAAGAAGATGGAAAGAGAAAAATTCGGAACGCGGATAGGATTCATATTAGTCAGCGCAGGATGCGCGATAGGTATCGGAAATGTATGGAAGTTCCCGTATATGACGGGAAAGTTCGGCGGTGCGATTTTCGTCCTTTTCTATCTGCTCTTCCTCGTGCTGATGGGAATTCCCGTAATGACGATGGAACTGGCGGTAGGACGCGCCAGCAGGGAGAGCGCGGTGCTTTCGTATAAAAAGCTTGAGAAGGAAGGCAGCAAGTGGCACATACACGGTTGGTTCTGCATTGCAGGCTGCTACCTTCTGATGATGTACTACACGACGGTTTCAGGATGGATGCTCTCG
>JAILNQ010000116.1 GCA_024691425.1 Lachnospiraceae bacterium | reverse complement strand
AAAAACGTCAGCCTGAATGTGAGAAGGTATTCGGATGATGCTTTTACTGACAGGAAAAATCATCCGGAAAAAAGAACGGTTGCCGACAGGGAGGGACTGCTTGACGAGTATTATTCCGACTGGCCGGATAGCGAAAATAATAAGGACAAATAGCCGACATCGTAAAACTTAAGCATTGACAATATACCCCTCTGGGGTATATTATTTTGCCCAGATAGATACCCCGTGGGGGTATACAAGAAGGAGATATTAAATATGTCAGATATTATCGATAGCGTTCAGGAGCCGCAGTGCTGCTGCTCGGGCAAGACAAAGAAAAGGGACGAAAAAGAATTCAGGGACCTCATGAACAGGCTGAAAAGGATAGAAGGACAGGTAAGGGGCGTTGAGGGTATGCTTGAGAAAAACGCATACTGCACCGACATTCTGATCCAGGTCTCGGCCATCTCGAGCGCGCTCAACAGTTTCAATAAGGCGCTTCTTGCAAACCATATGAGATCCTGCGTAGCTGATAACATAAGGGAAGGCAATGATGAAGTCATAGACGAAATGGTTGCCGTTCTTCAGAAACTTATGAAATAGGAGAGGCGGAGAATATGGAACAGTACACGGTTACGGGAATGAGCTGCGCCGCCTGTCAGACGAGGGTTGAGAAGGCGGTTAGCGCCGTTGACGGCGTCGAGAGCTGCGCGGTGAGCCTTCTTACGAACTCGATGGGAGTTGAAGGAACGGCGAGCCCGGAAGATATCATTGCTGCTGTAGAGGCAGCCGGCTACGGCGCGTCAATGAAGAGCAATAACAAAAAAGCAAATTCAGCATCCGATGATCCGCTGAAGGATACAGAAACACCGAAGATGAAAAAGCGGCTCATAGCCTCTGTCGTTTTCCTTATTCCGCTTCTGTATGTCTCGATGGGACATATGCTATGGGACTGGCCTCTGCCGGGATTCCTTGAAGGGAACCATGTCGCAATGGGACTTTATCAGTTTCTGCTGTCAGGGATTGTCCTCGTAATAAATCAGAAGTTTTTCATAAATGGTTTCAAGGGGCTTCTTCACAGAGCTCCGAACATGGATACGCTCGTGGCGCTCGGAGCCGCCGCATCTTTCGCATACAGCACGGCGGCGCTGTTCGCTATGACAGCTGCCGTACAGAATAATGACAGCGGGCGTGTAACGTATTTCATGAATCAGTTCTATTTTGAAGCTGCCGCAACGATCCTTACGCTCATTACCGTGGGGAAGATGCTCGAGAGCATATCCAAAGGGAAAACGACGGATGCTCTGAAAGGTCTGATGGAGCTTTCTCCGAAAACTGCGACGATACTGCGTGACGGGGCAGAAATAACAGTACCGATCGAAACCGTGAAGGTCGGAGACAGGTTCGTTGTACGGCCCGGTGACAGCATTCCCGTGGACGGCGTCGTCGTTGAAGGACAGAGCGCAGTGAACGAGTCGGCTCTCACGGGTGAGAGCGTTCCGGTGGATAAATCTGAAGGGGATCAGGTAAGCGCCGCTACGGTCAATACATCGGGTTATATGGTCTGCTCTGCGACGAGAGTCGGCGAGGATACAACGCTTTCGGCGATCATCAGGATGGTAAGCGATGCGGCGGCGACAAAAGCGCCTATCGCGAAAATCGCAGACAAGGTATCTTCTGTATTCGTTCCCGCGGTTATCCTTATAGCTGCCGTTACATTCCTTGTATGGCTGCTTGTCGGCCAGCGCATCGGATATGCAATGGCAAGGTCTGTATCCGTTCTGGTCATCAGCTGCCCGTGCGCACTCGGACTTGCTACGCCGGTCGCGATAATGGTCGGCAACGGCGTTGCCGCAAGATCAGGTATACTGTTCAAAACTGCCGCTTCTCTTGAACAGGCAGGCAGGACGGATATAGCAGTATTGGATAAAACAGGGACCATCACTTCGGGTATCATGAAGGTCACTGATGTTCATCCGGCAGAAGGCGTTGCAGAAGAAGAACTTCTGAAAACGGCATATGCGCTAGAGTCAAAAAGTGAGCATCCGATCTCTGAAGCCATAACGGAATATGCCAGAGAAAAGGGAACAGTGCTCGAGCAGACTGAAGAATTTGAAGCGGTTTCCGGTTCCGGACTTAAAGCAAGGCTTTGTGAGGACATGATATACGGCGGCAATCTTGATTATGTCGGCAGGATTGCAGCCCCCCCCGGCAGTGACATGATAAACGCGGTAACTTATTATGCGCAGGCAGGAAAAACTCCGGTTCTGTTCGCCAGAAACGACAGCGTTCTCGGAATCATAGCGGTTGCAGATGTCATAAAAGAGGACTCGGCGGAAGCTATATCAGAGCTGAAGAGAATGGGTATTCACACAGTGATGCTCACCGGTGACAACGAGATCACGGCCGCGGCGATAGCAGAGCAGGCGGGAGTAGACGAAGTGGTTGCGTCCGTAAAGCCTGACGGCAAGGAAGAGGTCATAAGAAAGCTCATGGAACATGGAAAAGTCACCATGATCGGTGACGGGATAAATGATGCTCCGGCGCTCACGAGCGCAGACCTCGGGATCGCGATAGGTGCGGGAACTGATATTGCAATGGATGCGGCGGATGTTGTTCTTATGAAGAACAGCATAAGGGATGCGGCCGCGGCGATAAGGATTTCGAGAAGCACCGTCAGGAATATCCATGAAAATCTTTTCTGGGCATTTTTCTATAATGTTCTCGGAATACCTCTTGCAATGGGATGCTATATCGCCGCGTTCGGCTGGGAGCTCAATCCGGTTTTCGGGGCGGCGGCGATGGGCCTGTCAAGTTTCTGCGTCGTAACGAACGCGCTGCGCCTGAATTTTATAAAACCTTATGACAGTACGGGAGATAAACCCGGGAAAAAAGCAATAACCGGAAAGCTTATACAGAACATGAACATAAATGGAAAGGAGGATGAAGAAATGAAGTTTAAAGTCAACGGAATGATGTGCGCACACTGCGAGGCGCATGTGAAGAAGGCGCTTGAAGCGATCGACGGCGTTGTGAGCGCAGAAGCATCGCACGAGGAAAACCTTGTTACCGTCACGAGCAAAAAGGACATTGACGAGCAGACGATCAAGGCAGCTATAGAAGATGCCGGCTACGAGTATGCGGGAACTGTCTGACAAGGCTGACAAAATAAAACAATTATTCACACAAAGAGCCATATACTATGGCTCTTTTCGTATTTATAATCAAAGTGAAATATGACAGTTATCATATTCTGTACGGGATGGTTTTCAAAGAGCAAGGGGGATGAAATGCAGTACGGACATTTTGATGATAAAAACCGAGAATACGTGATCGACCGGGTAGACCTTCCGACGTCATGGACTAACTATCTCGGCGTGGAGGATATGGCTGCCGTTGTTAATCACACGGCAGGAGGATATCTTTTCTATAAAACCCCGGAATACCACAGGATCAGCCGGTTCCGCGCGAACTCTGTGCCTATGGACCGTCCGGGATTCTATGTATATGTAAGGGATAATGAAACGGCGGATTACTGGTCGCTCTCATGGCAGCCTGTCGGCAAGAGCCTTGACGAGGCAGAATACCGCTGCCGCCATGGACTTTCGTACAGCGTATACACATGTGAGTATTCAGGCATCAACGGCGAACAGACCCTGTTCATACCTCGCGGTGATGCCGTGCAGCTCTGGGATGTGAAGCTTACGAACAAGTCCGGACGGCCGCGGGATTTAAGCCTTTTCTCATATCTGGAATTCTCATTCCACCATATCATGATAGACAACATCAACTTCCAGATGAGCCTGTATGCGGCTGGATCTTCCTACGCGGACGGGATCATCGAGGAAGACCTGTTCTATGAAGAGGAAGGTTATCAGTATTTTACGGCTGATTTTGAGCCGGACGGCTTCGACTGCGTGCGTGATAAGTTCCTCGGAACATACAGGACGGAAACAGATCCGGTAGCGGTCGAATCAGGAGATTGCACAGGATCATATGAGAAGGGCGGAAATCACTGCGGCGCTCTCCAGAAAAATATCACGCTATCTCCCGGCGAGACGGTCCGTGTGATTTTCATGCTCGGTGAGGGCACTCGCGAAGCTGGAAAAATCATGCGCCGGAAGTATTCTGACCATGCGATAGTGGACAGAGCATTCGCGGACCTTCGGACATACTGGGATGAGAAGTGCTCGAAGCTTCAGATAAATACACCGAATCCTGGCATGAACACTCTGATAAACATATGGACGCTCTACCAGTCCGAGATAAACGTGATGTTTTCGCGGTTTGCTTCGTTCATCGAAGTAGGCGGAAGAGTGGGCCTTGGATACCGCGATACTGCACAGGATTCTATGACGGTTCAGCATTCGAACCCCGGAATGTGCAGAACGAGGATAGAGCAGCTTCTGCGCGGACTTACGAGCCACGGGTACGGACTTCATCTTTTCCAGCCGGAATGGTTCATAGAAGATGATAATGCTAAGAAGCCGTTCAAGTCACCTACGGTCATTCCGAAGCCCGAGGGGTCATCCATTATCCACGGACTTGCAGACGCCTGCTCGGATGATGCGCTCTGGCTCGTGCCTTCGATCGTCGAATATGTGCGCGAGACGGGTGATTTTGATTTTGTTGAACAGAAGCTTCCTTATGCGGACACGTTCGTTGCCATGCAGGAAGCGAAAAAGAAAGGGGATAGTAACTGTGATGACGGTGCGGAATCCGTCTATGATCATATGAAGCGCATTCTTGATTTTTCCGCAGAGCAGGTCGGTGACAGCGGTGTCTGCAAGGGACTGCGTGCCGACTGGAACGACTGCCTGAATCTCGGCGGCGGCGAGAGCGCGCTCGTGTCATTCCTTCATTACTGGGCGATGAGCCATTTCGTGGCGCTTGCTGAACAGATGGGAAAGACGGAGGATGCAGAGCATTACCGGAAGATCATGGAAAAGGTGCGCCATGTAGCCGATGAGAAACTGTGGGACGGCAAGTGGTACCTGCGGGGATTTACGGCGAGCGGCAGGAAGATAGGCTCGCAGAACGATAAGGAGGGACGCGTGCATCTTGAGTCGAATGCCTGGGCGGTGCTTTCCGGCGCGGCCGATGCAAAGAAGGCAGAAATGACAATGGAAGCTATCGACGAAAATCTGTACACGCAGTACGGACTGCTTCTAAATACACCGAGCTATACCGTTCCGGATGATGAGATCGGTTTTGTGACCAGGGTTTATCCCGGACTGAAAGAGAACGGAGCGATCTTCTCGCATCCGAATCCGTGGGCATGGGCAGCAGCCTGCATCATAGGAAGGGGGGATCTGGCAATGAAGTTCTATGATGCGCTCTGCCCGTACAACCAGAACGACAGGATCGAGATAAGGCAGTCCGAGCCGTATTCATACTGCCAGTTCATAGCAGGACGGGATCATACGGCGTTCGGAAGAGCAAGGCACCCGTTCATGACCGGGTCCGGAGGATGGTCATATTTTTCGGCAACAAGGTTCGTGCTCGGGATAAGGCCGGAATTTGACAGCCTGACTGTAGATCCGTGCATACCGGCTGAATGGGAAGGATTTTCGGCGACGCGAGTATTCCGCGGAGCGACATATTGCATCGAGGTCGAAAATCCCGGGCATGTCATGAAAGGCATAAAGCAGATAACAGTGGACGGCAAGGAGTGTGATAAGATTCCGGTATTTAAGGCAGGAAGCTCGCATTCGGTCCGTGTGGTCATGGGATGAATTCATAAGGAGGATGAGCATGATAAAGTTCGGAACAGGCGGCTGGAGAGCCGTGATCGGAGATGAGTTCACAAAAGCGAATATTCAGCTTCTTGCAAAAGCGGTTGCTGACATGATGCATGATGAGGGCGTGGCAGGCGATGGCATCGTGATCGGCTATGACAGAAGGTTTCTTTCAAAGGAAGCGATGCAGTGGCTGGCATGCGTGTTCGCGGCGGAAAACATCAAGGCTTACCTCATAAATAAATCAGCGCCGACACCGCTCGTCATGTTCTATGTGGCACATCACGACCTGCACTATGGCATGATGGTCACGGCAAGCCATAACCCTGCGCTTTACAACGGCGTGAAGATTTTCACTGAGGGAGGCAAGGACGCGGACGAAGTGAAGACTGCGGAAATCGAGAACTATATAAAGAACGCAGGAGAAGTAAAAGAAGCCGTTTACGAAGAAGGTGCTGCTTCAGGGCTTATCGAAGAGATATATCCGCTGAACGAATACCTCGACAGCATAATAGATACGGTTGATATGGCCGCAATCAAGAAGCGGGGACTTCGCATAGCGCTCGATCCGATGTACGGGGTATCGGAGACTTCTCTCAAAACGATACTTATGACGGCCAGATGCGAAGTCGAGACGATACATGAAAGACACGATACGCTCTTCGGAGGCAAGCTTCCGGCGCCGACTCAGGAAACGCTGAAGAGCCTGCAGGAATATGTGCTCGACAGAAACTGTGATCTCGGGATCGCGACGGACGGTGATGCGGACCGTATCGGAGTTATCGACGATCAGGGGAATTTCCTTCATCCGAATGATATTCTTGTTCTGCTTTACTACTACCTGCATAAGTTCAAAGGATGGACGGGGCCTGCGGTACGCAACATCTGTACGACACACCTTCTCGACAGGGTTGCAGCTTCTTTTGATGAGGAGTGTTATGAGGTTCCTGTCGGATTCAAGCACGTCAGCGCGAAAATGTACGCGACAAATGCGATCCTCGGCGGCGAGTCTTCAGGCGGCATGGCAGTAAGAGGACACATCCGCGGCAAGGACGGCATTTATGCATCGGCGCTTCTTGTAGAGATGATCGCCGTTACCGGAAGAAAACTTTCCGAGCTCATGGCTGAGATCAGAGAGGAATTCGGCGGCATGCAGCTCATCGAGCGAGACTACCGGTTCTCGAGCGCTAGAAAAGAAGAGATCAGGCAGCAGCTTCTTATCGCGAAACAGCTTCCTGAAATTCCGTTCGAGGTTGAGAAAATATCTTATCTCGACGGCCTCAAGATATACCTTTGCGACGGCGGCTGGATATCGGTGAGATTTTCAGGCACGGAGCCGCTGCTTCGGATTTTCTGCGAGATGGGAACGAAAGAGGATGCCGCGGCGCTATGCAAGGCCATTGAGGATTTTTTGCACTTATGATACGCTTTATGCATGATGGGTTTCTGGAAAAAGATCTTTTCAATAGATAATAAGAACGACATGAGAAGCAATATGGCGAAAATCATCCTTCTGGGGTGGTTTTTGCCTTTAGTGCTGCTTACGGCCGCAATCCTTGCGCTCCTGTCCGGAAGCATGAACCGGGCGGCAAGAAATACCGCGCAGACAAGCGCGCAGAAGGCTGTCGAGATACTCGGAATGCGTCTTAACGACTGTGAACTTGCGAGCAAGAACGCTTCATATCTGCCGGTCATTCCCGACAGCTACCGCGCATACCTCAAGGACGGAGATAAAAAAGACTTAAGCGTTGCGGTCACGACATTTCTGAATCAGCAGTACCGTTATCATCCGGATATCAAGGATGCAGTGCTCATCTTCACTGCTGAACCCGACGAACTCTATTATACATACAACAACAGCAACGGCGGAACATATAAGGATATTCAGGCTTTTCAGCTGGAGTCGCAGGAGGCAGTCCTCAGCCTTTCAGAAGAGCTTGATACTGATACACGTCTTTTCAGCAGAAATGACAGGATCTATATGATAAGAAATATCATGGATTCGAAGTTCAATCCATATGCCATGCTGATACTCGAGCTTGACAGACAGTCGGTAACAGAGAGTTTAACCAGCGTATGGGGATATGCCGATTCGGCTCTGCTTCAGAAGGATACGAGGGAGCTTCTGTTCTCAGGCTGCGAGCATATTCCGGAAGCGATAGAAAAAGGGCTTGTTTTTCCTGAAAAGACTGGAAGCGCTTCGTATCAGACGATAGCTCGCCGCTCGTATGTAACGGGATACCTGAAGGATTATGGCGGGCTGTATGCTATCGTCGAGCTTGATAATAACGTAATAAAGGCCGAGCGCAAAACGTACATTTCTTTCGGCCTGATCCTTCTTGTCCTTCTTATACCGCTGCTTGTCATCATGCGGCAGTATGAGCACATCTACCGCGAGGAAATATCGCTGAGAGATGCGAGGATCATGGCGCTTCAGTCTCAGATCAATCCGCATTTTCTGAACAACACTCTTGAGATAATCAACTGGGAAGCGAGGCTTGCCGAGAACTACAAGATCAGCGGAATGATCGAAGCGCTCTCTACCATGCTCTCCGCAACGATGAACCGTCGCGCCGAAAATCTGCATTCGCTCCGTGAAGAGATGAATTATGTTGATGCCTACCTTTATATAATAGAAAGAAGGTTCGGCGAGCAGCTGCGCGTAGTCAAAGAAATAGATGAGAGCCTGCTCGAAGAGCGCGTTCCGAGGCTCATCATTCAGCCGATAGTCGAAAATGCAGTCGACCATGGCGTGGATGCATCTAAGAAGAACACCGTGACCATCCGCATACGCCGTGATGAAAAATACATGCTCATAGAGATAATAAACACCGGTGCGCTGTCTGATGAAGACAGGTCGCGCATTCAGGAAATATTATACGGTTCGGGCGAGTCTTCCCTGCCGCATATAAGCCTCGGGATACGTAACGTGAACAGCCGTATAAAACTCATATACGGTGATGACTGCGGACTGACTATCGATGACTATGATCCGAAGACATCAGGTGACGAAAACGTGACAGTTTCTGCAGCGGAATCAGGGCCTTGCACGATCAGCACTATCAGAATCACAACTTCAGACAAAAAAGAACAAAGGTAGCAATTCAGAAATTTTCCCCGTTTTTTTATTATGAAACAGAAGCAAGGGTCAGAGCGAGATTTCTGACCGGATGCAGAACTAAGGAACCAGAAACGGAACAGCTAAAGAAACGGGAGGGTTATAAAATGAAGAAAAAAGGAATCGCCTTATTACTGGCAGCAGCATTTGCAATGTCGATGATCGGATGCCAGGGAGCAGCAGCTCCTGCAGCTCCTGCAGCAGACACAGCTGATTCTTCAGCACCCGCTGACGAAGCAGCACCCGCAGCAGGCGGAGTTGAGATCAATGTAACGACAACATTCGCAGGTGAGGACGGCAACGCACAGAACTTCAAGGATGCCATGAACGCATGGTGTGCTGAGACAGGAAATACGGTAGCCGACACATCCGCAACGAGTGATGAGACATTCAAGACGAGAGTCATCACGGACTTTGAAACAGGTTCAGAGCCTGACGTTCTGTTCTTCTTCAACGGAGCAGATGCAAACAGCTTCATCGAAGCAGGCAAGGTCGTATCGATCGACGACATCAGAGCAGAGTATCCTGACTACGCTTCGAACATGAACGATGACCTTATCGCAGATTCATTAGTAGACGGCAAGAAGTATGCAGTACCTGTAAACGGATACTGGGAGGCAATGTTCGTGAACAAAGAGGTTCTCGATGCAGCAGGCGTTTCAGTTCCCGGCGCAGATTACACGATGGACGCTTTCAAGGCAGACTGCAAGAAGATCGCAGATGCAGGTTATACACCTATCGCAGCGGCACTCGGCAACATACCTCATTACTGGTGGGAGTATGCGATCTTCAATAACGGATCACCCGCGAACCATCTCGAGATCCCTGCAAGCGCTGATGATGCAATAGGACAGGCATGGGTTTCCGGCATGAACGATATCAAGGAACTGTATGAACTCGGATATTTCCCTGAGAATACGCTTTCAGCAACAGATGATGAGACATTCGCGATGTTCACGGAAGGTAAGGCAGCATTCCTTATCGACGGTTCATGGAAAGTCGGCGGTATCGTAGCAGCATGCCAGGCAGATCCTGAAGACCCTGCAACACTTGATGCTGATAAGCTTGCTAAGTTTGACGTAACATATGTACCCGGCAAGGGAGACCGTAAGGCAACAGATCTTATCGGCGGACTTTCAATGGGTTATTACATCACGACAAAGGCATGGGACGATCCTGCCAAGAGAGATGCAGCAGTATCATTCGTATCATACATGACGAGCGATGAGATCGTTCCCAAGTTCGCACAGCATACGGCAAGCGCTCTGAAGAACGCACCTGCAGTTGATGAGTCAGCTTTCAATCCTCTTCAGATCAAGGCTATGAGCATGATGAGCGGAGTTACATCCCTCACCGGCGCAGTACAGGATCTGTTCATGGGCGACTGCCGCGTATCAACATTCGATGGAATGCCTGAGATCGTAACAGGCAAGGTTGATGCAAAGGATGCCGTTCAGGAAGGCATAGACGTATACCAGGCACAGTAAATGATAAAAAGGCACGCATTCAGCTCGGATCGTGTCAAGATCACCCCGGCAGATGCCGGGGTGATTTCAACAAGAGGGTCAATCATCTGCCGATGCTTGACAGAAGAGAGGGAATCTTATGGATGCAAACATTTATAAAAACAAAAGACCGGTCATAGTTTTCCTGACTCCTGCGTTTATCTTCATGATCGTCTATCTGTACTATCCGTTCTTAAAGAACATCTGGAACAGCTTTTTGGAGATCAAGCAGCTCGGCGGGACAGGAAGCGGCTTTCTGGATCCATGGTATGAGAACTACGCCAAGATGCTGACCGATGCAAATATAAAGACATCTCTGATCAATACACTGATCATGATGCTCGCGACGCTCGTTTTCCAGGTCGGATTTGCGGTTATATTAGCTCTCATGGTGGACAACATTAAAAGAGGAAAGCAGTTTTTCAAGACAGTATTCTTTTTCCCTATCGTGATCTCCGCTACGGCGCTTGGACTTCTTTTCAACCTGATCTTTCTGTATGACAAGGGTATGCTCAACCAGATACTCGAGCTTCTGGGAAAATCAGAGCTGACGGACTGGAAAGCCGAAGGCATAGCGATTTTCACGATGATGCTCCCGGTAATATGGCAGTATGTAGGATTCTATTTCGTGATACTGATAACGGGACTCAACAACATTTCCGAGGACCTGTATGAAGCCGCAATGATCGACGGTGCTTCACGTATCCAGAGAGTATTCTACATCTCGATACCGCTTCTTCATAACGTGATATGCACATGCGCGGTTCTCGCAGTTACCGGTGCTCTTAAAGTATTCGACCTTCCGTGGACGATGTTCCCTAAGGGCATGCCGCTGAAATCGACCTTCCTGACCGGTACATACATGTACTATCAGACAATGGAAGCTAAGAACGTGGACTACGGTTCGGCGATAGCAGTGCTCATAGTTGTTCTCGGAGTGCTTCTTTCGAAAGCAGTTAACAGGATATTCAAGGAAAAGGATTATTAAGGAGGTGCGGACATGAGAAAAGAGAAATTTTCCATCGGTATGCTGCTTGTGTACGCATTCCTGATCATCTGGTCGCTGACGACGATCTACCCGATTGTATGGGTCATTCAGAACTCGTTCAAGGCCAAAGATAAAATCCTTGCGAATTCATTCGCGCTGCCTCTAGGTGAGCTTTTTACAACTGCTAACTATAAAAAAGCGTTCAGCAACCTCAACATTTTCGGATCATACGGAAACAGCCTTTTCATATCGCTCATGGTTTCATTCGTGGTCATCCTTCTTGCAGGAATGGGAGCATATGCCCTGTCGCGTTATCATTTCAAAGGGAGCAAGCTGCTTTATTCAGTAGTCATCGCGGCGATGATGTTCCCGGCTTACGCGACGATCATTCCGATCTTTTCAATGGAGTTTTCATGGGGGATCGCGAACACCGACAACTGGCTTCTTACGATGCTCTCGGTGATACTGCCTCAGGTTGCGGGCAATCTGTCATTTGCGATAGTGGTGCTGTCCGGATATATCAAAGGACTTCCGATAGAACTCGAGGAGGCGGCATTCATGGAAGGATGCAACGCATTCCAGATTTTCTTCAAGGTCATAGTGCCGCTGACGAAGCCGAGTTTTGCAACGGTTGCGATATTCTCATTCCTCTGGAGCTATAACGACCTGTTCACGCAGATGTTCTTCCTGCGCCGTCCGGAGATGTGGGCGATCACCCGCCTTCTCAATCAGCTGACCAGCCAGGAAGGCACGAATTACGGACTGATGGCTTCGGCCGTAACGCTTGTGGTCGTTCCGCTCGTTATCGTTTACATTTTCCTTCAGAAATATATCATAAAAGGAATGACAGCAGGGGCAGTTAAGGGGTAGACTTATATAAAGGCGACATTTCGCTGATAAGGAGCCGCCGTGTACAAAGCAGTCATTATAGATGATGAACCTATCATAGTAGAGGGACTTACAAAAGCCGTCGATTGGAAGAGCCTGCAATGCGAAGTTGCGGGCTCCGCCCCGGACGGCTTAAGCGGTATGAAGCTGATCCGCGAAGTTGAGCCCGATATAGTGATTTCCGACATATGCATGCCGGGTCTTAACGGTCTTAAGATGATCGCTGGGCTGCGCTCGGAGTTTCCGTCCATGCAGATCACGATACTGACCGGTTACCGTGAGTTCGAGTATGCACGTGAAGCGATCTCGCTCGGCGTGACGCGCTTTCTGTTGAAGCCGTCCAAAATGGATGAGATTCAGGAGGCGATCCGCGCGATGTGCGATAAGCTCGCGGCATCAGGACACCCTGCTGAGGCGGAAGCAGAAAGCAATGAAGCGAACAGCTTCATCGTAAAGAACGCACTCGCGTTCATGCGCGAGCACTATGCGGAAAAACTGCTGCTCTCGGAGATGGCAGAAGAGATATACGTGAGCCAGTGGCACTTAAGCAAACTTTTGAACCGCGAGACCGGACAGAGCTTTTCGGAGCTCATGAACGGGATCCGCATCGAAAAAGCAAAAGAACTGCTGAAGGATCCGTCGATGCGCATCAGTGATATTGCGGAGGCGGTCGGCTTCCAGGATCTGCCTCACTTCTCGCGCGTGTTCAAGAAAGTTGCGGGGGTGTCCGCTAATGAATACAGGAACAACCCGAGATCCGAAGCAAAGGAAGATGGGACATGAAAGGATGGATATACACCGCCGGACCTGACAGCAAAAGCTTTCAGCCCGGTGAGATCACATATGAGAACGGCATCATCACATCGGTGAAGACTCTGCCTGAATCAGAACTTTCTGAAGAAGAGAACAGGACGCGCATAATTCCGGGGCTTGTCGATATTCATCTGCACGGATGCATGGGAGCGGATTTCTGCGACAGCACTAAATATGACGGAGATGAAGTGCTTGAGGGGATGTGCAGGTATGAGACAGAGCACGGCGTAACTTCATTCTGCCCGACGACTATGACATATGATGAAAAGCGCCTTACGGGGATCATGAAGAAAGCGCGTGATTTTATCGGCGGAAATCATCCTCTGAAGGAATCCGTAAAAGGCGTGCATCTTGAAGGGCCGTTCATTTCGCGCGAAAAATGCGGCGCGCAGAATCCGAAGTATATAAAGAAGCCGGATGCGGCAATGGTAGAGCGCCTTATGGATGCAAGCGGAGGAGCGGTACGTCTTGTTGCGATCGCACCTGAAACCGAGGGGGCCAGCAGCTGCATAAGAAGCTGCAGGGAAAATGAAAGCCTGAAGGATATAAGATTTTCGATCGCGCATACGGCTGCGGATTACGATACGGCAAAAGAAGCGATAAAGGCAGGCGCGAAGCATGTGACGCATATGTACAATGCGATGCCCCCGTTTCTTAACCGTGCTCCGGGAGTTATCGGTGCGGCATATGACGATCCGGAAACTTTTGTCGAGCTCATCGGAGACGGAATACATATACATCCCGCAGTTGTCAGGGCGACGTTTTCCATGTTCGGTCCAGAGCGCATCGTGCTCATATCCGACAGCATGGAAGCAACCGGTATGCCGGACGGAACTTATGCGCTCGGCGGACAGGATGTATATAAAAAGGGAAACCTAGCAACGCTCAGCGACGGGACGATTGCGGGATCGGCCACCAACCTCTTTGACTGCATGAAAAGTGTTATCGCAATGGGTATTCCTGCAGAAGATGCTATACGCTGCGCCACCATCAATCCGGCGCAGTCAGTCGGAATAGATGAAGTTGCCGGTTCGCTCGAGACAGGAAAGAGTGCCGACATTCTTGTATGCGATGAGCAGCTGAATCTAAAGAGCGTTTACTTATCGGGAGTAAGAATATGAAATTCTCGCGATTTTCTAAATCGTAGATCAGAATATGACAAATATAATAGGGACGGTTCTTTATTCTCAAACCTGGAATCCAATAGTCCTGGAAATGAGAAATAGGAACTGTCCCTGTTTATATTATCCTCGGTAATATTTTGATCAGATTCCTCTTATCGAGAATTTCAACGTCAGAGGCTTGCTGTTGTCGATGAGGTACTCGGGGTAAGGCATAGCACCCCATGTATCATTTCCGGCAACGCCCATCTGCCCGAGCCCGACTCTGATGTATGTTTTTGTCGGAAGGCTCAGTTCATTCGGATGAGACAGGCATTCAAGTTCGTGCGGCGAGTGGAAGAGCGCCGAAACATAAAGATCGTCGCCGTCTATCCGAAGGCCGCGGCCTCTGCTGTCAGTGATTTCGGCATATCTCACACCGGTCCTCATGCCGCTTTCCTGAGGAACGAGGTAAGCCGCCGTAAGGTCTGAGACTTTTTTTGTAAACAGACCGAGTCTTGCATGACACCTGTCGGCATAAGTTTCTTCCGGACCGAGTCCGTACCAAGTCATCGTATCGTAATCTTTATCCATGGCAAAGATCACAGAAAATTCAGGAAGCTCTCCGATGGCATCTGAAGCGTCCATCGAAAGCTCAACGTCCACTATGCCGTCGGAATGCACTGTATAGACAAGAGTGCAGTCGGCCTCGGGGCGTGTGGGCAGATGATAGGTGAATTCTGCCCTTATTCCGTCATCCGTCTTAGAGAAAACACAAGGTGTGAAGTCAGTTCCGTGTTCAGTCTTGTTCGTGGCATACATGCTGGCGAGCTTCCACTGTCCTGAGCGGAAAGGCATCATATTGGCTCTGTCGTTTTCCGTTATGGCACGCCAGAAGTTCGGCCTCGGCATCATCGAAATCAGGTTGTCTCCTCCGTATGAAAAGCCGGTAAGCCCGTGCTGGATCTGCGAGAGCATGACAGAGAATTCCTCGCCGTGAACAGCTGCATTCCAGTAGCCCATCACTGCACGGTACGGAAGAGCACGGTGCGCAGGCATCACTCTCTTTCCGAATACGGTCTGCCCCCAGGCTACTTCAAATCCTGCCGGAGCCCATAAGCTGTCTTTTCTTGTGCGGACGCTGACAGTGACCGTATATTCACCGTCAGAATCAGGAACGGTTACCGGAAGCGGAAGAGCGGCCTCCGAAAGAGGCGGAACTTCAAGGCGCCCGCACGTCTCTTCTATTACTTTCCCTTCCTTTTCAACGCTGATCACGCTGTCATATTCATTCGCATCAGTGAACAGGCTGAGATTCTTGACGCGGATGGCCTTTTTTTCAACGGTGATCTTCAGGTTCTGATAGACGTATTTTACTTCCTGCATTTTCGGTGACGGCCTGCGCTCTTTTCCTCCGTATGCGATGCCGTTGCCGCAGAAACTTCCGTCGTTCGGCAGATCTTTGAAATCTCCGCCATAACCTTCATAGACTCTGCCATAGGAATCCTTAAGTGTCATGGACTGGTCGATGTAATCCCAGATGAAGCCGCCCTGGTAGAGCTCTTCTTTTTCAACGTAATCGGTGTATTTATTGATCGATCCGTTTGAATTGCCCATGGCATGTGCATATTCGCAGCTGATATAGGGCTTGTTCCTATGTTCTGAAAGATATTCTTTTATCTCTTCAACCGTCAGATACATTGAGCTTGCGATGTCGGATGTATCAGGGTAACGCTTATCCCAGAATATGCCTTCGTAGTGGACCGGACGGGTGTCATCAAGACTGTGCAGGAATTCATGCATTTCAAAAAGATTTTTGCCGCCGTACGATTCATTTCCGAGCGACCATATGAGGATGCAGGCATGATTTTTGTCACGCTCATACATGCTCTTCGCCCTGTCAAGGATCAGATCGAGATATTCCGGACGGTCACCGGGAACCGCATAGTCCTCGTCATTTTTTCCGAACCGTATCGTGTCCCATGTGCCGTGGGTTTCAAGGTTTGCTTCATCAATGACGTAAAGGCCGTATTCATCGCAGAGCCTGTAGAACTCTGTTCTGTTCGGATAGTGGCTCGTTCTTATGGCATTTATGTTGTTCCTTTTCATGTTTTCAAGGTCTGTTATTATATCCCGGCGCGTAATCGCGCGGCCGCTGACGCTTGAGAATTCATGACGGTTGACACCGCGGAATACGATCCTCTTTCCGTTGATGCGCATTATATGATCGCTTCCGATAGAAAATTCCCGGAAACCGACACGCTCCCTTATGACTTCGGAAAGCTTTCCGCCGGCAGTGCTAACCTCTATCGTAAGATCATAAAGGTTCGGTTTTTCCGCGCTCCAAAGATCGGGAGAAATAACCGGGAATGAAAGAGACGTTTCCTTATCCAGTTCTGCTTCTGAGTCTATGACGTTCTTTATGCCGTCATTTAACAGAACGCGGACGGTTCCTGCTGCCGTAGCAAAAAGAGAAAGCTGCAGCTCGCCTTTTGCGTATCCGTCTGAAAGGATAGTACGGATACGCATATCCTTAACGTGAACTTCAGGATATGTATAGAGATAAACATCCCTGAATATTCCGGAAAACCTTATGAAATCCTGGTCCTCGCACCAGCTGCCGGCAGTGAAGCGGAAGACCATGACCGCGAGTTTGTTCTCGCCCTTCCTGTCGATATATGGTGTAAGGTCGAAATCAGAAGGCGTGAAACTGTCCTCAGAATAGCCGACGTAATTACCGTTCAGCCACACTGCGATACCGCTTTCTGCGCCCTGGAAGGAAATGCATATATCACCCTTTTCAAAACCTTCAGGAAGCGTGAAATATTTCACGTAGCTTGCAACGGGATTGAAATACTCCGGTATCTGGCCGGGCTCGACATCCTCAATACCATCCCACGGATACTGAGTGTTCGCATACTGAGGCGTTCCGTAACCTTCAGTCTGAATGTGCGCCGGAACCCTGATCCGTTCCCATTTTCTGCAGTCGTAATCAGTACGGTAAAAATCTTTTACCGCCAGGTCATAATTTCTCGCATAGGCAAACCACCAGATACCGTTAAGGGAATGCTTGAAATCTGATGTTCCGCCTGACCATGTGCTTCTGAACCATTCGTGGTCCGAGCGGGCATCGAGTCTGTTCTGTTTAAAAATTCTAGGATCTTCAACGATCGAATAATCAAAACTGTTCATAAAAATCCCCCATGGATTCTCATAAATCTGAAATCATTTACTTGACTGCTCCGGTGATACCTTCTGCGAACTGTTTCTGCATCACGAAGAATATGACCATCGTAGGTGCTGAGCAGAAAAGAACCGCCATCATCAGCAGACCGTAATCGATCACGTATCCGTTTGACAGATTTGTGAGCAGTATCTGCATCGTCTGCGCACTGTTTTTTGTCATGACCGCACGCGGCCACATGTATGCGTTCCATGCGTTCATGAACGTGATGACTGCGGCTGCAGCATAAGTTGATTTCATGATCGGCATGTACATGCGGAAGAAGATCGCCCATTCAGACAGACCGTCTATTCTTGCGGCTTCCATGATGTCGACAGGGAAGTTCCTCGAATTCTGGCGGAACATCATGATCATGAAGGGCGTGGAGATAGCAGGAAGCATAAAACCTGCGACTGTATTAAGGAAACCGAGCTTCGACATCATCGTGAAAAGAGGGATGAGCGTTGCAACGCCTGGCACCATCATGGCCATCAGCAGTATGCCGAAGAGCTTATCCTTTGCCCGATCGTGATAAAGCTCGAATCCGTATCCTGCGAGCGAGCAGAGGAATATACATATGACGGTCTGCGCCGCAGAATAGATGAAGGAATTGCTCATGAATTTTCCGAGTGATGTTCCCGCACCCTGAGATGAAGCTGCCTCAAGAAGAGCCTTGAAGTTGACCATTGCCTGGTCTCCGAACCACATGCGGCCTCTGGCGATGTCGACGGTATTGTTCGTCGCCGATATTATCATCCAGGCGATCGGAAATACGGAGAAAAAGCACACGATGATCAGGAATATGTAGCTAGGAATGAGCCTTTTCTGTATAGCGGATGATTTTCTCTTATCAGTCACGTGTATCACCTACTTTCAGATTGATAGCAGCAAGTATCGCAACCATTATGAAGATGACGAACGACATAGCGGATGCATATCCGAAATGCCCGACGCCCTGTCCGAACGCTTCGTTCCAGATGTAATGGGACATCGTTATCGATGTGTTGGCGGGTCCGCCGTTCGTCAGGTTGACTGATTCGTCGAACAGCTGGAGCGTACCGTTTATCGACATGATCGCCGTCATGACTATTGTAGGTTTCAGAAGCGGAACGGTTATTTCCCAGAATGTTTTCCAACCGTTCGCACCGTCGATCTTCGCGGCCTCATAAACCGAATACTCTATGTTCTGCAGCCCGGCCAGATAGAAGACCATGTTGTAGCCGGTCCACCGCCATATCAGCCCGATGATGATAACTGCTCTCGCAGTCCCCGTTGTGCCGAGCCAGTTGATGTTCTCCGAGATGAGTCCGAGATTCATGAGTACGCTGTTTATAAGTCCTTCCCTTGCAAAGAGCGACCTGAAAATGAGCGCGTATGATACGAGCGATACGGCGCAGGGCATGAACACCATCGTCCTGAAAAGTCCTCTGAACTTGAGGTCGCGGTTGTTCAGTATCTGTGCCAGAAGCATGGCAAGTATCAGCATTATCGGAACTTCTATGATCAGGTACAGGAACGTATTTCCCATGGAACGCAGGAATGTCTTGTCTGCAGGGATGTTCTTCAGATAGTTGACAAAAATAGGGTTTCCCCATTTGAGGTTAACGCCCGATCCTGTCTTGAGCGAAGTAATGAACGCCTGTATCATCGGGTAGAAGCTCATGATGAAAATGAGCAGTGCGGCGGGAGTCAGGAATACCCATCCGGCCGTCTGCTGTTTTTTCGTGACTGTCAGTCCCTTTTTCTTCATTCGGGATGCCCCTTTCGTAGCTGGTTTCAGAGCTTATTAACTGTGTTTTTTGGCAAAGCAGGGAATCGGATTATCCGATTCCCTGCGAAAAGATCAACCAAAACCGGCAGTATCTTTTATCAGAGATTCATCTGACGAACGATCTCTTCCTGAGCGGCCTGGATTTCTGCAGCAAGATCGCTGCCGCCGCCTGCCGTTGTAGCATTTGTGATAGCCGTACCGATCGCGTTACGGAGATTGTAGTGGAAGTCATTCTGCTCAACTACAGGAACGTGTGCGCCCATTTCAACGATGTCGGCATAGATAGCCTGTCCGTTGAAGTATGCATCCGGCTCCTGATAAACGCTTGACTTACCTGCTGATATGCAGCATGTGATAACGCCGCCGTTCTTGAGCGCGTTGTCATATGTCTCCATTGATCCCTCGCCGCCGCCGAATGTGTAAGCAAGGAATTCCTGAGCAAGATCGAGCTTCTTGCAGTTAGCTGTGATGTATAGAGAAGAACCGCCGTTTGCAGCATAGCCTTCCTTACCTGAAAGTGTAGGAATGGTCGTAAGTGCCCACTTGCCGCTGTTCTCAGCAACCTGCTTGATCGTAGGGATGATCCAGTTACCGTTCATGACGCCTGCTACCTGGTCGCCGACGATGGATTCATCAGTATATTCTGACCAGCTGTTGCACAGAAGGATGACGCCGTCATTAGCACCGTCTACGATAACCTGAAGGATCTTCTGATATGTCTCGTTTCCGACAAGGTCAGGATCGCCGTTCTTCCACTGTGAAAGGCCTTCAGCCTGCATGAACATGTAAGGAAGGTCATCTCCCGAATGATCCATTGAAAGGAGATACTTGCCTGTCTTCTCCTTTACTTCGCGTCCGATCTCAAGCCAACGGTCCCAAGTGATACCTGTAACGTCGTCGATCGTGTAACCGCACTGTTCAAGTATATCGGTACGGTATGCGAAAATCGCTGTGCCGTTATCAACGGGAGCTCCGTAGTGCGTGCCGTTTATCGTGCTGTATGAAAGCTTCTCTGCGCCGAAATCGTTCCAGTCGATGTTGGCAGCGGAAAGATCCTGCCATGCATCCGGATAGTTGGCAACATACTGCTGGATGTAGTGATCCTGGAAAAGAACGATGTCAGGAAGAGTGCTGTAATCGCCTGCGGAAGCAGCATTTGTTATAGCATTCTCAACATCGGATGAACCCGAAACTGTGTTGATCTCAAGCTTGAAATCAGGGTTCTTAGCTTTGAAAGCCGCCTCTGCAGCCTGAAGTGCGGGAATATTGAAGTTTGCATCCCATGCAGCAACTGTAAGTGTGTTGGGATCTTCTGAAACACCACCCAGATCAGCCGCTTCCTCTTCAGCAGCAGCGTCTTCTTCTGCCGGAGCAGCCTCTTCCGTAGCTTCTGCAGCACCGCTGTCAGCAGGGGATGTTGCAGATACGCCGCAAGCCGTAAGTGCGCCGGCTGTCATTGCGAATACTAACATAATCGCTAATACCTTCTTCTTCATAAATACCTCCTTTTGTGCATAAACAGTGGCTTTCGGCCACTATTTTTAATCTGAACACAGTAAGGATAACACGGATATATTTATGAAAGTTGTCATAAAAGATTATGTTTTTTGCAAATTCGACTTTCTCAGTCTGCTTCCCATCCCTTCTGGGCGGAGATGTGATAACCGGTACGGACTCTGCCACCTGAAGCCTGAATTTTGCGCCATTGCTGAGGCGATAAGTCCGTCAGTTTTTTGAAATTGCGTATGAATGTTGAAGGGGTATCGTATCCGACGGTGATACCGATCTGTTCTATGGATCTGTCACCGCGTCTGATGAGGCGGCATGCCTCGTCGATCCTGACCATGTTGATGTAATCGACGGGCTTCATATGCATGCTGTTCTCGAACATCCTGCGGAAGTGGCTTTCGGACATGCCGCAGTTGCTGGCAACATCCGCTATCTTAAGGTCTTCCGCATAATGTGCGTTTATGAATTCTATGGCATGCCGGATGAAATCGCTTATCCTGTTTCCGCCGGCACGTTCTCTTTCCTCATCGAGGCGCAGCACTTCTATGACAAAGGAACGCAGATAGCCTTTGATGCTCTCTTTGTAGTACATCTGCTCATTCCTGCATTCCTCGATGATCTTCAGTATGAGGGTATTGAGTGCCGGGTGGTTCACGGCTGTCTTGAGAGTGCCCCTTTTGTTGATGATGCGGATGATCTCATCCGTCGACAGGCTTTCGGATGTCATTTCCGTGCGGATGAAATTCTTGATGTCAATGAAGAGAAATTCCCATTTGCATATGTTTCCTGGCGCAGAAATCGTCGTGTGCGGTATGTTCTCCGGGATGACGGTGAACATGTTGTTGCCGTACACGTACGTTCTGTCCTCTATCAGAAGCTCGCCTCTGCCGTGATAGCAGTAGCCGATCTCGAGGTAATTATGAAAGTGAAGCATTCTTCCGTAGCCTATGCCGTATTCCTGCTCCCATCCCTTTCCGAGCTTCGGAAGGACATAGTCGCCTTTAGGAATGTCATAGAAACGGAATTCCATGCGCGGTTTTTCTTTCGGCATATGATTTTCTCCCGAGCTTTTAAACGAGCCAGGATGTGCGCTATCTGATCATAAGTAATGCACGCGTTCCGAATATTATCCATAAAATGTTCAGGAGTATTCTCATTTTCAAAACCTTCCCTACATTTCTGTTCTTTTTCTTTGTTATGTTCGACTGTCTGCAGGATATATTATATCATAGACACGGCAGAATATAACCGATACAATTATATCTGCAGAAATGATCACGGATGCCCGGGTATTGTGAATAGGTTTTGGCCGGACAGAATGTGAATATGTGAGAAGAGATATTAAGAAGAGAAAGGATTTAAAATGGGAGGTTAGACATGATCAGGAAAAAAGAAGAGTGCAGAACGGAACACAGAGAGAAGATGAGAGACGGTAACGGAACCGTAAAGCTCACTCAGCTCATCGAAGGGCCGGAAGAGCTGTGCAACAAGGGGCGCCTGTTCTCGCGCATCGTTCTCGAGAAGGGCTGCAGCATAGGATTCCATGTGCATGAGAACGACAGCGAGCTTTTCTATATACTTTCGGGCACTGCCGAATACAGCGATAACGGCGAGATCAAGACCGTATCGGCAGGGGACGTTGCGATATGTCCTGCGGGCACGGGACATGGCATCGCAAATGCAGGCGATGAGCCGGTCGAGTTCATTGCGGTGATCGTTTACGCATAGGAGAAAAAGCATGAAGTTTTATATGCCCGTCAGGGTTTTTGAAGAAAAGAACTGCGTCATTTCTCATTCGGCCGATCTTGCCGCTCTCGGAAAGAAGGCGCTTATCGTGACCGGAAAGAAATCCGCGTTCGCGAACGGATCGTTTGATGACGTTAAGACTGCCCTTGATAAGGAGGGCGTCAGCTATACTGTGTTCTCTGATGTCGAGGAAAATCCTTCAACGGAAACGGTCATAAATGCGGGAAGGAAATACGCTGCACAGAATATTGATTTTGTGATCGGAATCGGCGGCGGATCGCCTATGGATGCGGCAAAAGCGATAGCTCTCGTGATGCGCCATCCTCTGGCCGATCTTGATTATCTGTACGACAGCACAAAGGACCCGAGTGCGCTTCCTGTAGTGTGCGTTCCGACAACCTGCGGCACAGGCTCGGAAGTTACCGGAGTATCGGTGCTGACAAGGCATGACAGGAAAACAAAAATATCGATGGTACATAAAGTGTATCCGGATATCGCACTAGTCGACGGGAAGTACCTTGCGACCGCAAGTCCCGCGCTTATTAGAAACAGTTCGGTTGATGCGCTAGCGCATCTTTATGAGAGCGTGCTGAGCGCAAAAGCGGATGCATATACGAAGATGACTGCATCGGAAGGCCTGAGAACCTGGGCGAAGATCAAGGACTGTCTTACCGGGGATAAAAAGCCCGGGGAAGAAGAGTGTGCAGACCTCATGAGAGCATCCGTCATGGCCGGGATGTCAATAGCCCAGAGCGGCACCTCGCTGCCTCATGCCTTAAGCTATACGCTGACTTACGACTTAGGGCTTGCCCACGGCCTTGCAGTCGGCATTTTCCTTCCGGGATTTTTAGAGGCGGCGCCGGAAGAGAAAAGAAATTACTTTCTTGAGCTTTCGGGTTTTTCCGGCACGGATGAACTCGGTGACTTTATCGGAAAGGTGCTCGTAAAACCGGATATCCCGACCGAAGAGCTTGAAAAGACATTCGAAGCGGTAAGAAACAATAAGGCGAAGATGAATTCCGCATCGTTTCCTGTTGATGAGAAGATGCTTGAGAAGATGGTGTATGACTTGCCGTGAGGAATATCTGACAGCTGCATAGCGCAATAAATACTTGCAGGCAGTGGGTTTGGAGCCTGTGAATGCTTGCAGCAGAATTTGCAGAATGGTAAAATGACAGAAGAAGTATTCTTTCTTTTATGGAGGTGAAAATCATGGCAGCAACCACAAAGAAGCCCGCAGCAAAGAAGGCAACGATGGCAAAGAAGACAACGGCTACAAAGCCCGCGGCAAAGAAGACGACAGCAGCAAAGAAGACGACGGCAGCAAAGAAGACAACGGCAGCGAAGAAGACAACGGCAGCGAAGAAGCCTGCAGCAAAGAAGACAACGACGGCTAAGAAGACAACTGGTACATCCGTAAAGCTTACTGCAACAGAGAAGACACTTGTTGAGCTTTACAGGGCCGCAAATGCCACAACGAAGAAGGAAGCCATGGAAGTTCTGAAGAGCGATAAGAAGCCGAACGACAGCCTTATCGAAGCGGTGCTTCAGAACAAGGATCTCCGCAAGACATTAACTGAGCTCTTCAAGAAATAAAAGAGCAGTCAGGGTACAGGAAATGGCGCTTGAATACAGACTGATACGAAGCAGGCGACGGACCATGTCGGTTGAGATAACCGGTGATGCGTCCGTTCTTGTACGTGCGCCTAAATGGGTGCCCAAATATGAGATAGAAAATTTCGTCCTGAAGAACACTGCCTGGATAGAAAAGAACATTGCAAAAGTCAGGAACCGCCGGGCCGAAGAGGCCAAGGTCGCCCCGATAAGCGAAGCGGAGCTTGCCTTTCTCAGGTGGCAGGCATCCGTTATCATTCCGGACAAAGTAAAGTATTTTGCGGATATTCTCGGAGTCACTTACGGGCGTGTATCGATAAGGAATCAGCAGACAATGTGGGGAAGCTGCAGCGCGAAGGGCAATCTCAGCTTCAACTGCCTGCTGATGAAGCTTCCCGAGCACATGCAGGACTATGTGATCGTCCATGAACTGTGCCACCGCAAGGAAATGAATCATTCCCCCGCATTCTGGGAATATGTTTCAGCTATCATACCTGATTACAAGAGATGCAGGAGATACCTCAAGGAAGAGGGGGCGCTCGTCATCTCGGCCATGAAGAACGGCAGAGCCTGAGGGCGGCAGAACTCGGAGGATTTCGGTTGCAGTTTAATTCGTACATTTTCATTCTTGTTTTTCTTCCGGTATTTGTCATCGGATATTTCCTTTTAGGCAGAATCAAAAACATCTTCGGCAAGCTGTTTGTCATACTTGCCGGAGCCGTTTTCTATGCTTACGGCGGATGGGATGCATCATTTGTTCTTCTTGCCAGCATCATTCTCAATTACTGCCTGGCAGTTCTTATCACGAAGCTCAGAGCATACGGCAAAGTCATGCTGTTCATCGCCGTTACCGCAAATGCCGCGCTGCTTCTTTATTTCAAATACTTCAATTTCGCACTGCTTTCGATCGGTTCTGTTCTTAACAGGGAATTTCAGCTAAAGGATCTGATCCTTCCGCTCGGAATAAGTTTTTTCACGTTCCAGCAGATCATGTATGTCGTTTCCGTCTACAGGGAAGAGACAGGGATCGATCTGGCCGATTATCTGGCATATATACTGTATTTCCCGAAACTTATCATGGGCCCGCTCGTAAAGCCCGCCGAACTCATCAGCCAGCTGAATGATGACAGGAGATACAGGCCGCGCGCCGAAAACATCGCTGCCGGACTGAAACTGTTCTGCATAGGTTTCTTCAAGAAGATGGTGATCGCGGACACGTTCTCGGCTGCCGCCGCATGGGGATACGGAAATTATACCGCCGCCACATCCCTTGACATGCTTCTTGTCATACTCTTCTATACGTTCGAGATATATTTTGATTTCAGCGGCTATACTGACATGGCGATCGGAATATCGTCCATGATAAACATAGATCTTCCGATGAACTTTGACTCGCCGTATAAGGCAGTTTCAATACGCGATTTCTGGAAAAGATGGCATATATCGCTTACGCGGTTCCTCACGGAATACATTTATTTCCCTCTCGGCGGAAGCAGAAAGGGAGCCGCAAGGACGTACGTTAACATCATGATCGTATTCCTGATCAGCGGTCTGTGGCACGGTGCGAACTATACGTTCATATTATGGGGTGCGTTGCATGGAATGCTGCAGGTCATCGAAAGGCTCGCGGGCAGAGCATTTGATAAAATAGCAAAGCCGATAAGATGGCTGTATTCGTTCATTTCGGTGAGCATTCTCTGGCTTCTTTTCGGAGCCGGGAATATAACGCAGTGGAAGGACATGCTGGTTAAGGCGTTCTCATTTAAGAACATGACGGTAAGTGACGGGCTGCTGAATGCATTTCTTCTTCCTGAAATGACTTTTATGGCTGATTTTCTCGGACTGTCAAAAATCACTGCGGTCCATCCGTTATATGGTCTGACAGTTTTTGCTGCTGCAGCTTTTGCCATATGCCTCATTCCCGAAAATGCGCACAGGAACATGAAAAAGCTCAGCGCGCTGTCTGTCGCGGCCTGCTCGATCGCATTCGTGTGGGCATTTCTGTGCCTTAGCAGCGAATCGGTATTTGTCTACTTCAATTTTTAGGAGCTCAGTGATCAATGAAGGTAAGACCTAAAACATGGATTATCATATGGCTCATCATTACGGCGTCTCTTCTCGCATTAACTGCTGCGGCGTCGTATAAGGTCGACCCGTTTTTTCACTATCATGCTCCCGATACAGAAAATTATTATTATCCGCTGAACAATGAAAGAAGTCAGAATGACGGAATAGTGAAGCACTTCAGCTATGACTGCATAATCGCGGGTACCTCCATGACCGGCAACTTCAGGACTTCAGAAGCGGATGAGATATTTGGCGCAAAGTTCATCAAAGTCCCTTCATCAGGCGGCTCCTTCAAGGAGATAAATGATCTTCTTGCGGTTGCTCTTTCTTATAATCCCGATGTGCGCATCATAATCCGCGGCCTCGATTACGGGAAGCTCATGCAGGACAAAGACCTGATGCGTGAAGATCTCGGAGTCTACCCCGATTATCTGTATGATGACGATCCGTTCAATGACGTAAAGTACGTTTTCAACAGAGATGTAGTGTTCTCGCGGGTGTTCCCGATGATGAAAGAGAATGATGCGGAAGGTTTTCGCGGAGGCGTGATGCCTTTTGATGAGTACTCGAGTTTTTCCGATAAGTACGGGAAAGATGCCGTTCTTCCGGAAGGATATGAAGTTTCAGAGTCAGCATTGCAGCGTGTGTTCGATGAGGATGACAGGGAAAAGGTAATCGGGAATGTCACTCAGAACGTTACCGATCTGGCGGATGCGTATCCCGATGTTGAGTTC
>JAILNQ010000112.1 GCA_024691425.1 Lachnospiraceae bacterium | reverse complement strand
TATTAGGTGCTTGTAGATGATCCTGGCGCCTATCCCGCATGGATATGCGGGATGCCGCCACGGCGAGTGGCACCGCTCGCCCTCATCGCCGAAGGCGATTCTGAATGGCCGAGCAGTCCTATTAATCTGCTGGTAGGAGGGAGGAAACCCGTTTGAAAAGAATAGCAAAATTCAGCAAAGTCAGTTTCGAGCAGTTCAAGAGTGCTTATTCCGAAGAGTTCGGCGGCTCTGATGAAGAGATAAAGAAAGTGTATGATGAGCTTCAGTTGCCGAAGCGCGCAACTTCCGGTTCTGCCGGCTATGATTTCTATGCGCCCGCGGACATAACGCTTACGCCCGGGCAGACCGCTAAGGTCCCGACGGGAATAAGAGCTAAGATGGATGAGGACTGGGTACTCATGATTTTCCCGAGGAGCGGTCTCGGCTTCAAGTACCGCCTGCAGCTCAACAATACGGTCGGGATTATTGACAGCGATTATTACAATTCCGATAATGAAGGACATATTTTCATAAAGATTACGAACGACACGAATGAAGGGAAAACCGTGGAGATCGGCAAGGGAAGCGGATTCGCACAGGGTATTTTTCTCCCTTACGGAATCACCGAGGATGACGATACGGATGCTGAAAGGAACGGAGGCTTCGGAAGCACGGGCTGATCGGATATGAAAAATAAGGCAGGATCTGCCTTATTTTTTTGTCCCGAAAGGCTTCAGGTAGTATAATGATCGTATGAAAGAAACAGTTCATCTTATAAAAAGCGTTGATGAAGGCAGCATCGCCGAGGAGATGGGTGTTGAACCCGGTGACGAGCTCATAAGCATAGACGGCGAGACTATCGAGGATGTTCTCGACTACAGGTTTCTTGCGCAGAGCGAGGAGCTTACCGTCGTAATCAAAAAGCCCGACGGGGAGGAATGGGAGCTTGAGATAGAAAAGGACGAGAGCGAGGATCTCGGGCTTGAGTTCGACTCGCCCTTAATGGACGGATACAGGAGCTGTCGCAATAACTGCATATTCTGCTTCATCGACCAGATGCCGAAGGGCATGCGGCCGACGCTTTATTTCAAGGATGATGATTCGAGGCTTTCGTTCCTTCAGGGTAACTACGTTACGCTCACGAACATGAGCGACCATGATATCGACAGGATAATCCGCTATCATATGAGCCCGATAAACATTTCCGTGCAGACGACGGATCCGTCCCTCAGATGCAAGATGCTTAACAACCGTTTCGCGGGTGATGCGCTGAAAAGGATAAGTACGCTTTATGAAGGCGGCATCACTATGAATGCGCAGATAGTGATGTGCAAGGGCATAAACGACGGTGCGCATCTTGAAAAGTCACTGAACGACCTTTTAGAATACGCACCTGTCATGCAGAGCGTGTCCGTTGTGCCTGTAGGACTTACGAAGTACAGGGACGGGCTCTATCCCCTTGAGAAGATAGAAAAAGAAGACGCCATTAAGACTCTCGCCATTATCGAGAAGATATCCGAAAGGGCGATGAAAGATCACGGCATCCATTTCGCCCATGCCTCGGATGAGATATACATACTGGCCGGAAGACCGATGCCGCCCGCGGAAGAATATGATGATTATCCCCAGCTCGAGAATGGCGTAGGAATGCTGCGTCTCATGATGGATGAGTATGAGGAAGCAAGGAGCAGAGTCGTAAAAGACATAGAGGCCGGCATCATCGACAGTAACAGCGTCAGGGCGTCGTTTTCCATAGTAACCGGGCTTCTCGCAAAGGATTATATTGTTGACGCAGTCTCATCCATCTGCAGGCTGTTCCCGAATGTCTCGTTTGAGGTCCATGCGATAAGGAACGATTTTTTCGGTGAGAACATCACTGTAGCGGGCCTCATAACGGGCGGTGACATCATTGCCCAGCTGAAGGGGAAATGCCTCGGAGATGACCTCCTTATCCCCGACTGCATGATGAAGGCTGATGAGGAGATTTTCCTTGATAATGTAAAGGTTTCGGACATCGAGGGGGCTTTACAAGTACA
>JAILNQ010000106.1 GCA_024691425.1 Lachnospiraceae bacterium | reverse complement strand
GGTATATGAAATGCCCGGAGTGTGGAAAAAGAAGCTGGCAGAGAAAAGTTCTTACAAAAGAAGAGTAAGCAGACCAAGGCTCCTCACTACCGGCAAATGCGTCGGCGGCGAGGAGCCTTGTTTTATGCTTTGATTTCGATGTTGACTCCGGACTTGAAGTCGGTGGTGAAGTGATCCTCGAAGACCGTAATCTTTGTGATACATGCATTTGGAGAAGGAAACACAAGAACTACGGCCGTATTCTTTATCCTGTATTTGCGGACTATGGGCTTCGATGTTACCAATGATATATTCGCTGAGAATGCCTGGTATTTCAGAAATTCGTTGGTAAGAGCAAATTATAATGATCTTTCCAAAGGTATTACTCCGCGGAGCTTTTATTTCTATGCAGTAACCTGTCCTTTGCGATATCGCCCGAAAAAGATTCCGTCATCAACATATTTATCCGTTTCTGAAACCCACATGGGAAACTTCCCGGTAGCAGCTGCAGTCTGTCCATTCAGCATTCCGGTATGAAACGACAGATGCCTGTATTGGCGGAGAACAAGTTCCATGCGCGTATAGGTGCATTTCTCCGGCTTTTCATAAAGCATATCATCTGTAAGCGAATCCAGATATTCCATTGTTTTTTTCTCTATCCCATCAAGATAAGACAGGAGTTGCTCATCTGACAGAACGACGCTTGTCGGATTATCGGGATTATCCATTCCGTCTTCGTGAAAGTCAGGTTCGTCGTAAACAAACGGATTGATGAACCATTTGTCGGCTGAGTGAAGAGCGTGGTATGCCCATCTCCAGCATGGAGCCCCGCAGCAGAGCGCGTTTCTGTCATAGGCCTTTATGGAAGTACGGATGTTCAGGAAATTCGGTTTCACAGTGTCTTTAATGATCATACATAGTTCGTTCATAAGAAATCCTCCTTGTGTTTGCTTGAATGTGATTTTATAATATCATCAAACGCTCTATCAGAAAAATTGAAATAAATGAATATATTATTCAATAAATATGAACATAGGAGATGTGATATGACGATCACTCAGCTTAGCACTTTTTTGAAAATCACCGAATTGAACAGTTTTTCTGCCGCGGCCGACGGCTTGGGCTATGCCCAGTCCACCGTTACAACGCAGATCAAGCAGCTGGAGGACGAACTAGGCTGCGTTCTGTTTGAGCGCCTCGGAAAAACGATTACAGTAACATCATCGGGGGAACGTCTGATTGCATATGCAGAGAAGATGCTTCAGCTCGAGCGGGAAATCCGGCTTGACGTTACAGATGAGGAGAATCCCGCAGGTGTCCTGAAACTGGGTGTATCAGAGTCACTGTGCATAAGCCGGTTCCCGCAGATCCTTATGGAGTACAACAGGAATAATCCCCGGACAGAGATCAGAATACAGTTCGTTACGCATGAGAATATTCCTGACCTTCTGCAGAAGGGAGAGCTTGACATGGTCTATACGCTCAACCCTCTGATCGAGGATGAGAGGATCAAGATCCTGCACAAGAGGCGCGAAAAATTAGGCTTCTACATATCCAGCAACCATCCTGTGGCCGGCAAAAACATCCGGGAAAAAGATATGGAGGAGCTTCCGCTTCTTCTGACGGGGCATAACTGCAGCTTCAGAAACATGCTGGTTTCCTGCCTTGAGAAGAATGGAATCTCTCCGAAGATAGTGCTTGAAACGAGCAGCAAAGAAATCCTGAAGCAGTTTGCGATCAACGGCTTCGGAGTGGCGTTCATACCGGATATGACCGCGGAAACTGAAGTAAAGACAGGCAAACTTACTCGTCTTACTTGGAAGGGAGCCGGATTCCCCGCCTATTCTCAGGTACTGATCCATAAGGATAAGCACCTGAACAAGGCGATCAGCGGACTGGTCGAGATTATTCAGAATAGTTGAACACAATCCTTTATTCTTATCAAGGGGTCCGGATGTGGAGCAGGATCATACCGATGAAACCGAAGGTTTTCCGCTCTGTTGCAGACAATATAAAAAGACAATTGACAGGAGATACGAAATGATAACACTGAAAAGACCTATAAAGGAATATGAGTCGGAAGCAAAGGCTTTTAAACAGGATTTTTCCTCTTCTTTTTTTGCTGCTCCATCACTGAATGAATAATTTCTTGACGGCTAATTCGAATTAGCTTATAATAAGGCTAATCAAAATTAGCCATCGAACGCAGACCGGTTGTCCGAAACAGCATAAAGAAGGGATAATAAATGGATACCAAACACAGAATACTGGATGAAGCTTTGACGCTTTTTTCCGAAAAGGGATATGCAAATGTTTTTGTTGCGGATATTGCCGAGAGGGTAGGTATTAAGGCGCCGTCCCTTTATAAGCATTATAAGAACAAGCAGGCTATCTTCGATGCGATCATTGAAGAGATGGACAGGCGCTTTCTGGAGGAGGCGGGTTCCCTGCAGATCAGCGGATCGGACGCTGCAGCGGATGCGGAAATATATAAGCATATATCGGAAGAGCAGCTGATCGCTCTCGGGAACGATCTGTTTCAGTATTTCCTGCACGATGACTGCACAAGACGTTTCCGTAAAATGCTCACCATCGAACAGTTTCATGACAGGAAACTAGCTGCGGCTTATACGAAACAGTATGTGGATGATCCGCTTTCCTATCAGGGAATGCTTTTCGGCCTGATGGTTTCGTCAGGTGTTCTGCAGGCGGAGAACGTTGAAATCATGACATTGCATTTCTATGCGCCGATCTATTTTCTGCTTACCATATGCGACCGTGAACCGGAACGTGAGGCGGAGGCGCGCAAAACAATGGAGGCGCATATCAGACAGTTTAACAGACTATATGCCAGAGATACAAAAATCGACCGGAAGCAGATAAAGAAAAATCACCGAGGAAGATGAAAATGAAGATAACAGTGATCAATGGGACCGAAAAACATGGTGTGACATACAGAATGAAAGAAATGTTCTTAGAGAGTTTCAGAGATGATGCAACGATCACGGAGTATTATCTTCCTAAGGATTGCCCGAACTTCTGCGTGGGATGTACGGCGTGTTTCCTAAAAGATGAGCATCTCTGCAAAGATGCAGAGTATGTTCAGAAGATCGAGAAGTCTTTGCTTGAAGCTGATCTGCTTGTGTTTACGTCCCCTGCCTATGTGTTCCATGCTACCGGCGCTATGAAGACCATGCTGGATCACTTCGGCTATCGCTGGATGCCGCATCGTCCTGCAAAGGAGATGTTCGGAAAGCATGCGGTGATCATCACCCAGTGCCTCGGCGCAGGCGGAAAGTCCACAGCAAAGGATATCAAGGACAGTCTTTCATGGTGGGGCATCTCTTCGATCAGGGTTATCACATTCAAACTAATGGCGGATATCGACTGGAATAAGATCGATGAAAAGAAGAAAGCGTCTTTCAAAAAGAGGCTTACTAGCGAAGCAATAAAAATGCGTGCCATCGATTACAGCAGACCCGGTCATACAGATCTTGCGGTGAAAGCAAAGTTCTACGCCGTAAGGATGCTCCAGACGAGCCTCGGGAAACAGGATAGCGAGTATACCGACTATAAGTACTGGAAAGAAAACGGTTGGATCGGCCAAGCAAGACCGTGGAAATAAACCCGTAAAAACAAAATATAAAGAAAATGCTTGACATATTAGCGTACGCTAACTATACTTGGTATCGGTTAGGGTACGCTAACCTTTTCTTATGCCTACAGGTTAGCAAGAGCTAACAACAAGAATACACAGGAGGAACAGTATGATGCCGCTTGTTTTTGCAGAAAAAGAAGAGCCTATGATAATCAAAAGGATCGGCGGAAGCCCAGAGGTCAAAAAGCATCTTGAGGATCTCGGATTCAATGTCGGAGGAGAAGTGAGCATTGTAAGCTCTCTCGGCACGAATCTGATAGTAAAGGTGAAGGAAAGCCGGGTCGCCGTCAGTGATGAGCTTGCCAGAAAGATAATGGTTTAAGTGTATATATGAAACAGAAGGAGGAGCGATAAGTGAAAACATTAAGAGATTTAAAAATCGGAGAAACGGCTACAGTAGTCAAACTTCACGGCGAGGGAGCGGTAAAACGCAGGATCATGGATATGGGGATCACGAAGAACACGGAAGTGTTTGTCCGCAAGGTTGCGCCGCTCGGCGATCCGATCGAAGTGAATGTAAGGAACTATGAGCTTTCCATCCGTAAAGCGGATGCAGAAATGATCGAGGTCAAATGAAGCCTGTTATGAATCAATGATCAGAAAACAGAAAGGATGAGAGAAAAATGAGTCTTACTATCGCACTAGCGGGAAATCCGAACAGCGGAAAGACAACACTGTTCAACACGCTCACCGGCTCCAATCAGTTCGTCGGAAACTGGCCGGGCGTTACCGTGGAAAAGAAAGAAGGAAAACTTAAAAAGCATGATGATGTTACGATCACTGACCTGCCGGGAATATATTCACTTTCCCCTTATACGCTGGAGGAAGTGGTCGCCAGGAACTACCTTATAGGCGAGCGTCCCGATGCAATACTGAACATCATAGACGGAATGAATCTTGAGAGAAATCTGTACCTTACGACACAGCTCACAGAGCTCGGCATACCGGTCGTGGTTGCCGTCAACATGATCGACGTGGTCAGGAAGAACGGTGATAAGATTAATATCGACGAACTGTCCAGACAGCTCGGCTGTAAAGTTACGGAGATATCAGCGCTCAAAGGAGAGGGCGTGCTTGAAGCCGCTGAAGAGGCGATAAAAGCAGCAAGGGGAACAAAAACGGTTCCGCAGCATACTTTCTCAGGCCCCGTAGAGCATGCGATAGCGCACATAGAGGAAGCGGTTGTTCATGACATGCCTGAAGAACAGCAGAGATGGTATGCGATAAAGGTGTTCGAGCGTGATGATAAAGTCATGGCGAAGCTCAGTATTCCAGCCGACAAGCTTTCACATATAGAAAACGATATAGCGGCGGCCGAAAAGGAACTTGATGATGATGCAGAATCCATTATCACCAATGAACGCTATGTATATATTGCAGAAGTAATAAAGTCATGTTACAAAAAGAAAAATGCGGGAGCGCTCACGACTTCCGATAAGATCGACAAGATCGTTACTAACAGGTTCCTCGGTCTTATCATTTTTGCCGCGGTCATGTTCATAGTTTACTGGGTAGCTATGGTAGGCGTCGGAGCTCCGGCAACTGATTTTACAAATGACTGCATTTTCGGAGACGGATTCCATCTTTTCGGAAATGACGGAGGTTATGGAGAGATCGCAGAGAGATTCGGCGATGCATCCGCGATCGTAGACGGATATGATGCGTATGTTGAAGAAAACGGCTTTGAACCAACAGGTGAATTCACGTATTCCGTAGAGGATGAGGAAACTCTTGAGACATCTGAAGAGACGGCGAGCATAGAAGATTATGAGGAGGCCGTAAAGACGCTCGAGGAGATCGGTGAGGAGCCAGATCCTGCAGAGTACGGCACATGGATTCCCGGAATTCCCGCTCTCGTGGAGTCAGGTCTTGATGCAGTCGGTGCAGCTGATTGGCTCAAGGGACTTATTCTTGACGGTATAGTCGCCGGCGTAGGTGCGGTTCTCGGATTTGTACCTCAGATGCTTGTCCTGTTCCTGATGCTCGCGTTCCTTGAGGCGTGCGGCTACATGGCAAGGATCGCATTTGTCCTTGACCGTGTGTTCAGAAGATTCGGTCTTTCAGGAAAATCATTCATCCCGATGCTCATCGGCGTGGGCTGCGGCGTTCCCGGAGTAATGGCAAGCCGTACTATTGAGAATGAAAGAGATCGCCGTATGACGATCATGACAACGACATTCATCCCCTGCGGAGCAAAGGTTCCGTTCATCGCGATGATAGCAGGAGCGATTTTCGGCGGATCCGCTTGGGTATCGACATCCGCATACTTTATAGGGATGGCAGCCATCGTAATTTCGGGTATAATGCTTAAGAAGACAAAAATGTTCGCGGGCGATCCTGCTCCTTTCGTAATGGAGCTTCCCGCATATCATATGCCGACGCTCGGAAATGTCCTGAGATCAATGTGGGAGCGTGGATGGTCATTCATCAAGAAAGCCGGAACGATCATACTCCTTTCCACGATAGTTGTATGGTTCACAAGCTACTTCGGATTCACATCCGACGGCTTCAGGATGCTTGCCGATGACGAACTCGACCTTTCGATACTTGCAAGGATCGGAAGCGCCATAGCATGGATCTTCATCCCTCTCGGATGGGGCAACTGGCAGGCGGCGGTCGCATCTATCACCGGCCTTGTCGCAAAGGAGAACATTGTCGGTACAATGGGTATTCTGTACGGAGGTGGAGAGCTTACTGCGTGGCAGTCTCTTGCGGCGGCATTCACGAGCGTGACGGGATTCTCGTTCCTGGTGTTCAATCTTCTGTGCGCACCTTGCTTTGCAGCTATCGGTGCAATAAAGCGTGAGATGAACAATCCGAAGTGGACATGGTTCGCGATCGGTTATCAGTGCGGATTCGCATACATCATTGCTTTAATGATCAACCAGTTTGGCGGTCTGTTCACTGGTAACGTGAACATTCTTGGACTGATAGTAGCTTTTGCAGCACTTGCAGTGATGATCTACATGCTGTTCTTCAAGAAGTATAAAGAAGCAGACAAGCTTACGATGGCAGTATCTGCCAATCCGTAACGTGCATCAAAAAAGGAGATAACGGATGATTGCATGGATAACGGCAAATCTTGGGACGATAGTTGTTTCGGCGGTCCTCATAGCCGTAGTGACAGCCGTGATCTTTAAAATGATAAAAGACAAAAAGAACGGGATATCTTCCTGTGGCGGGAACTGCGCGCACTGCGGTCTGTGCGCTTCCTGCAACAGGAAGGAGAACCGCGGGCGGTGACTGGCCGCTAAAGGGAAATAGCCATGTCAAAAAAGGCGTCTCAATTTCAAAAGAAAGTCATGTCGTGGGGATACCGCGGCAAGGAGATATTCAAGCCTCTCAACACAGGGTGGATAGATGACAATGTCGCATGTGTCCGCGAATGGATAGCCAATATATTCTTTTATACGAAAAACGGCACTACGATAATGATCGATGCGGGTTACAATTATGACCGGCTAGAGGAAAAAATGAAGTGGCTCGACATAGATCCCGCCTCTATCCGTCATATCCTGATCACTCATCAGGACACGGATCATGTAGGCGCCGTGGAGCGTGACAGCGCCGGACTTTTCAGAAAAGCCAAGCTTTATATAAGTGAGATCGAAAATCGCTATATGACCGGCCAGAAAAGGCGCAGAGTGATTTTCGGCCTGTATAAGCTCCCTATGGTAAAGTGCGATAACGAACGCGCTCTTCTCAGGAATGGAGATGTCTTCTATATCGACGATATCAGGGTTGAAGCGATCCTTGTCCCCGGTCATACGTGGGGGCATATGGTCTACCTGATAGACAATGCCTATCTGTTCACGGGTGATACGATATGGCTCGGAGCCGACGGCGGGTACAGTTTCATCAATTCGCTGGCCGAAGATAACAATCTTGCAAAAAGATCTCTTGTAAAACTTGAGAATCTGATAAGAAACAGGGGCATCAGACCTAAGATCATAACGGGCCATACGGGATGGTCGGACGATCCGGATTTTGTTTTTGCCCACAAGGACAGAGTGTGCAACAGCTTCAGAAAACAGAAGCCCCACGATCCTATGGCGCCTTATGACGGATATGATGAAAGAGGCGATACGGAAAAAAGAGCGAGAACGGAAAGACTTGCAAAAGCGCTTCCTGTTTCCGATAAGATAACGGAGGCATATCATGCCTCGAAGGACATTTATGATACTGTGCTCACACGGGGGAATTTTCTGAGCAGGGCTTATATGGATTTCTTCTGGAGCGGGACTGATGATAACGAAGTGGCAAGGAATGTGCTGTCGTACATCCCGGATGATTACGATGGCACGATACTTGATGTTCCGGTCGGAACTGCGGTGTTTACCGAGAAGAAATGGAAAAAACTGACATCGGCGAAGATCACGTGTCTGGACTATAGCGAGGACATGCTGAAAAAAGCCGAACAGAGACTGAAGAACTGCGGACATATCACTCTGATGCAGGGGGATGTGGCACATCTTCCGATATCTGACGAAAGCTGCGGCATCGTCATGAGCATGAACGGGTTTCACGCTTTCCCCGATAAAAACAGAGCGTTCCGCGAAACATACCGCGTTCTCAAGAAGGGCGGGATGTTCATAGCGTGCTTTTATATCAAAGGAGAATCCGCAAGAACAGACTGGCTTGTGCACAGGATCCTGTCGAAGAAAGGGTGGTTTTCTCCGCCGTTTCCAACAAGAGAGCAGCTGCTTGATATCCTGCGCAGGCTTTATTCGGACGTTGAATACCATATGGACGGATCGATCGTGTATTTTAAATGCGTGAAATGAGGTAAGCTTATTGAGCATAGAAGTTCTGATGGGCATAATGATACCTTTTACCGGAACGGCACTGGGGTCGGCATGCGTGTTCCTTCTGAAAAACGGACTCGGTGCAAAGGTTCAGAGAGCCCTTACGGGTTTTGCAAGCGGCGTTATGGTCGCGGCATCGATATGGAGCCTCATCATACCGGCGATGGAGCAGTCGGAAGGACTCGGCAGTTTGAGCTTTGTTCCTGCATGCGCAGGATTCTGGCTCGGAATCCTTTTCCTGCTTGTGCTCGATTCTGTCACACCTCATCTTCATATGAACGCCGAAAAGGCAGAAGGCCCTAAGGCGAGACTTAAGAAAACCACCATGATGGTTCTTGCGGTCACTCTTCACAACATCCCTGAAGGAATGGCCGTCGGTGTTGTCTACGCCGGACTGATCTCTAAAAATGCGTCCATTACGGCAGGCGGCGCGCTGGCGTTAGCGCTCGGAATCGCCATACAGAATTTCCCTGAGGGAGCCATTATCTCAATGCCTCTTTGCGCCGAGGGCAAGAGTAAAGGCAGAGCATTTCTCGACGGCGTTCTGTCGGGCGCGGTTGAGCCTGTCGGTGCGGCGCTCACCATTCTCGCGGCTGGGCTTATCGTTCGGGCGATGCCGTATCTTTTAAGCTTTGCGGCAGGCGCTATGATGTATGTAGTAGTAGAGGAGCTTATACCGGAGATGTCGGCAGGCGAACATACGAATATCGGCGTAATAATGTTCGCGACGGGATTTACGCTCATGATGGCATTGGATGTTGCTCTCGGATGAGAGAAGTAATATTTTTTTATGACAATGTTAGCATAAACTAACATATGAAAACAGTACATGGTTAAGGAGGAGAACAGATGAGTCTTAGCGAAGTAAAAGAAAATAAGGAGGCGCTTATCAGCGAGATCAGCGGTGATACGAGATTCATGAGCCGGATCACGTCAATAGGGCTTACTCCGGGATGCAGAGTAAGAGTCGTTAAAAACGACAAAAACAGGCCGATTCTCGTATATTCGAGAGATACCATGATCGCTCTTAACAGAAATGAGTGCAGAGGAATAACAGTTGAGGAGGTGACGGCATGAGCACAGGTGCCACGATAGCGCTTCTCGGACAGCCTAATTCCGGGAAGTCGACTCTTTTCAACGTGCTTACGGGCATGCGCCAGCATGTGGGCAACTGGCCCGGCAAGACGGTAGAAAAGAAAGAAGGAAGCTTTTCGTACGGAGGAAAGGAATATAAGGTTGCGGATCTTCCGGGATCATACAGTCTTTCGGCTAACTCTGACGAGGAAGTGATCACAAGGGATTTCATTGCATCAGGCAAGGCCGATGTAGTCTGCATACTTGCGGACAGCTCCCAGCTGCAGAGAAGCCTGTTCATGCTGGCTGACTATGCCGGCATCAACGTGCCGTGTTTCCTTCTTCTTAACATGGCGGATGTAGCGGAGGATCAAGGTAAGAAAATCGATGCAAAAGCAATTGAAGAAAAGCTCGGAATACCTGTAGTGCCTTTTTCAGCAACGGACGTCAAGTCATATGACAGCTTCTACAGGACGCTTGAAAGAGCTCTGTCGACGAACGCGAAAATTAAGATCGACGATCTGGCGGGACAGTACGAGAGCATTAAGGAATATCAGGATATCTGCGATCTTATTCCCGACAATACAATAGAAGGATATTCTTCCATGTGGCTCGCGGTAAAAGTGATCGAAAATGACGAGGTGGTCATGGCTAAGCTCAAGAACAGCCTCGGTGCGGATACCTTCAATAAAATCGAGGCAGCAAGGAAAAATTCCAGCGGGGCGGTTGCCACAGGAGGATGCAAGTTCAAATGGATCGACGAGCTGCTCGGCGGAGCAGTCAGAACAGATGAGAAGCCTGTCTCGCTGAGCAGGCTTGACAGGATATATACGAACAGGACATGGGGAAAGGCGGCGGTAATACTGACTGTTCTTCTCGGGCTTATAGCTTCCTTCATACCGGCGCTGCCGCTCATGGGAGTCGGCGAGGCCATACTGGCGATCAAGGCCCCGGTGATGAGCGCTCTTTCTTCAGCCGGATGTCCGGAATTTCTCGTTCTTGTTGTCGGCGACGTTATTATCCAGTCGTTCTCGTACATATTCAAAATGCTTGGTTTTGTGTTCGGTGTAACACTCGTGTTCGGACTTCTCGAGGAAGTCGGTGTTATGGCGCGGATATCGTATGTGTTCGATAATACGATGGGAAAACTCGGACTTCAGGGCAAGTCCGTAATGCCCTTTCTTGTCAGCTTCGGATGCACCATGGGCGGTGCAGCGGGCGCAAGAGTCATCGACAACTGGGGTCAGAAGGTACTGACCATTGCACTGGCTTGGGCCGTTCCGTGCGGAGCCGCATGGGCGACGATCCCGATGCTCTCATCAATATTCTTCGGACCTGGTGCAGTTGCTGTGATCGCGGTGATACTCCTTACGATGCTCGCTCATATGTGGGTAACGGCAAAGATATTCGGCGGAAAACTCGTAAAGAAAGAGGACCGCTTCGGAATGATCATGGAGCTTCCTCCATATCACAAGCCGAAATGGGGCGCACTTTTCAGATATGTGCTCGGCAGGACAAAGGAGACGTTTGTAAGAGTCACCAAAGTTATCCTTCTTGTATGCGGCATATTCTGGCTTCTGTCATATTCTCCTTCCGGGTCCGGCGGTATTCTCTATAGGCTCGGTGTTATAATAGAACCTGTCACGAAGTTCTTCGGACTGCCCTGGCAGCTGTTCCTTTCCTACATAGCGTCGGCTGTCGGCAAGGAAGGAGCAGTAGGCGTTATCAGCGCTCTCTACAGCGGCGGCTCTTACGGCACGGCCTTTTCTCAGGCTATGGCCGGAGGAGCGGATACATCGAACCTCAGCAGCCTCCTGCTTGCGAATGTTACGAAGCCCGAAGCGCTCGCTTTCATTTTTGCCATGACTTTCAACATGCCTTGCGTTGTAGCGCTGGCCGCAACATTTCAGGAGACCCATTCCGCAAAGTGGACTGCAAGGATCGTGCTCTACTATACGGCGGTCTCGCTCATACTCGCATTCCTGGCTTATCATATAGGACTGCTGATCTGGTAACATGACAGGGACTGAGGCGGATTAAACGGGCCGAGGTGCAAGGGGATAAGGGAAAAACATGGAAGAACTTCTTGAACTGCTTAAGGACGGACATGCAAGGACGATCGAACTGCTTGCGTCCGAACTGAAAACTGATACTGACGATATCAAGCGAAAGCTTGAATATCTGGAACAGATCGGAGCCATCCGAAAAATCTCCCTCCTTTCGTGTGGTGCGTCGTGCTCGGAGTGCGCAATGCACTCCGGCACCGCACCGTGTAAAGGGTGCCTTCCGGAGGGTGGATTTAAAAACATGGGAGAAATGTGGGAGGTGACGAAAAAATATGACTGACAGAGAATTCAAGAAAATGTCCATCGAGGAGTTTTCGAAAGCAGCGGATGTATACGAAAGCGACCAGGCCGGTGTTTATAAAATGTGCAAGAAAGACTATCCGGACGTGCTTGTGGAGCTTGAAAAGGAAGACTTTACGGATCTGCTCGACTGCGGGTGCGGAACTGCGCCGATGCTTTCTCTTCTTACGGATAAATATCCAGACAAGAAATATACCGGGATAGATCTGACACCGAAGATGATTGAGGCCGCAAAGTCAAAGAATATGCCAGGAGTCGAACTTGTGGTAGGCGATTGCGAAAATCTTCCGTTTGAGCCGGACTCTTTTGATGCGGTGATATGCTGCCAGAGTTTTCACCATTATCCGAACGTGCAGGATTTTTTCAACAGTGTTCATAAAGTGCTTCGCCCCGGAGGAAGGCTCGTTCTGAGGGATATGACATCAACGAGCGCAATCATCCGCTGGTTTATGAACCATATTGAGCTTCCTATCATCAATATGGCAGGACACGGAGATGTTCATGTCTATGGAAAGGATGAGGTTGATGAGCTGTGCCAAAAAGCCGGTCTTGATATGGAACTGTTTGAAAGAAGGGGTTTTTTCCGAATGCACTGCGTAGCGAGAAAACCGAAGTGAATTTAAGAATGAACCGATCCGCAGAAGACTATATCAAGACAATATATATGTTAAAAGGCAGGATAAAATGCCTGCATTCCATAGACGTTGCACGCGAGCTGGGATTTTCAAAAGCGAGCGTCTCTCTTGCCATGTCAAATCTCAGGAAGAAGGACATCATCCTGATGAAAGAAAATGGAGAGATCGAGTTTACGGAAAAAGGGCAGAAGATAGCCGAGGAAATATATGAAAGATATGTCATGCTCTGCGGATTTCTTCAGAATGTTCTAGGAATCGATGAAAGCGTTGCAAAATCGGATGCATGGACCATGGGTTATTATATCAGTGATTCCACATATGACGGTATAAAAAGATTCATCAGCTCATAACCGGCTCCCCGGAAGCAGTAAGTCCGGCTCCTGGAATTATCAGTCCCAGGACAGACGGTGGAGGCTGCCTTGGTCCGAAAGCCCCGAAAATCCCTGCTGGCGCAGTGCCTCATAAAGAATGATCGCAACGCTGTTTGAGAGATTCAAGGATCTGATATCTGAAAGCATCGGGATCCTGATGCAGAATTCCCTGTTTTTTATGAGCATTTCTTCCGGAATGCCGGCACTTTCTTTTCCGAACAGGATATGATCATCCGGATCAAAGCTCACATCTGTGTACGAAGTAAGTGCTTTTGTGGTTGCCATGAAAACACGCTTCGGTCTGTTTATTTCCAAAAACTCCTGATAATTGACATACCGTCTGACATCAAGCTGATGCCAATAGTCCATACCGGCGCGTTTTATGCTCTTTTCATCGAGGTGAAAACCGAGCGGCTCGATAAGGTGCAGCTTTGTGCCTGTAGCAACGCAGGTTCTTCCTATATTACCGGTGTTGGCCGGTATTTCGGGTTCAAGAAGTACGATGTTCATTCTTTTATTATAATATGGCATCTTCTGACATCAAGCATAATCGTAAGTCTGTGCAGAATGATCCAAAATGTGATAATATAGGTAGCACTATGAATATTGAGGAAATCAGAAAGCAGTTATGGGAAATGCAGGACCTGAAATATCGCGAGCTTCAGGTCAAGATCATTCCGTCCGTTGAAGCAGAAACCATTATAGGCGTTAGGACACCCGAGCTGAAAAAGCTTGCAGCGAAAATTGAAGAAGACGGAGAACTGATGAACAGCCTTCCTCATAAGTACTTTGAGGAAAATCAGCTGCATTCGTTCGTGATCTCGCGCATGAAAGACTATGACCGCTGCATCGCCGAAGTGAACCGGTTCCTTCCGTATGTCGACAACTGGGCCACATGCGATCAGATGTCTCCGAAGGTTTTCGCAAAACACCGCAAGGAGCTTCTTGAAAGCATAAAGGAATGGATAGGCCAGAGCATGACATATACGGTAAGGTTTGCCATAGGCATGCTGATGAGCCATTTCCTCGACGGTGATTTCAAGCCGGAATACCTTAAAATGGTTGCAGAAGTCAGGTCTCGCGATTATTATGTCAGAATGATGGTGGCTTGGTATTTTGCCACGGCTTTAGCAAAACAATACGAAGCGGCCGTTCCGTTCATAGAAAAGCGCCGCCTTGACAGATGGACGCACAATAAAGCGATACAGAAGTCTGTTGAAAGCTATCGCATCACGCCGGAGCAGAAGGCATACTTAAAGGAACTCAAGTGGAAAGAAAAAGAATCCTGAAAAACTTAATACTGCTTGTGCTTGCGATATGCCTTGCGGCATCCTTGTGCTTCATGGGATGTGAGGAAGCTACGAGAGCCCGTTATCAGCCTCCGGCTGCCGAGACAGCACCGAAGCCGCAGACGTCTGATTCTGAACAACCTTCCGGGGAAAGCGATAAAATCAGCACTGCTGATGAAGAGACAGAAGACACGGGAGTTGAGCTTACGGATGTGAAGGATGTCCCGATAGAGCCGGACGGATTCAATGAAAATCTTGTCGATAAGCATGTCAGGATGCGCCTTGAAGGAAGCGGCACGGATGTTTTTGCACTATGGGGCAGCGGTAAACCTGATTACCGGTACGGTCCGTCGATCATGAAGAGGGATGACGGCAGCGTTGACGCATGGTTCGCTTCTCCCGGTGACAGCAAGAAGGAATACGACTGGATAACATACAGACATTCAGATGACGGCGGCACGACCTGGGGAGACGAGAAAGTAGTGCTCGCACCGACTCCCGGATCGGCTGATTTCAAATCTGTCTGCGATCCGGATGTGTTCTATTATGATGGATACTATTATCTCGGATACACAGGAACGATCAATGAGGACGGCCTGTGCAATAATGCGTTCATTGCAAGGTCGGAGAATCCCGACGGTCCGTTCGAGAAATGGGATGGAAAAGGATGGGGAGGTCTCCCCGTTCCGATAGTGTATTTTGACGGAATAGAGATCGGCTGGGGCATCGGAGAGCCTAGCTTTGTTGTCGTTGATGACAAGATATACATATATAACACATTGGATTCATTCTCTGATGTTTACGGATGGGTGAGGGCCACCGAGCTTCACACGGCGGATCTTACCGACCCGCTCTGGCCCGGAAAGCTCACCTTTGAAGGTATATCGGTCATCAGAAGCGATTACACCGATTCCGATCAGTATACATATGAAGATTCGGATTCGTGGGATGTCGCTTATCTTGAGGACAGCCATAAATTCGTAGCGCTTACGACTAACCGCAGATTCACGGATGAAAGCTGCCTGCTTTATTATGAATCATATGACGGAATCAGCTTCGACAGAGTATCGGAGCTGAATACGGATGTCATCGCGGGATGCCACAACTGCGGGATCATGACCGATGAGAGAGGGCATATCAGCAATGAAGACAGAACCATAATCGGTTACGCATACTCAGGGACAGGTGCTTCAAAATGGGGCGTATGGGCAACACGTTTTGCTCCGGTCGTCATTGATTACACTGATGAAATCGACCGCAGCGATGAAGGCGCGGAAAATCTGAAACAGAAAATAAGCATTGATGAATCGCTGCTCGGGTCCGGATATATCATGCTCCTTACGGATCAGCTGACATATACTGCGGCAGTTTCAGGCAAGGTGAGCATAAAATACTACGTGATGGATTCCTACAGAAGAAAGAGCAGGATCGATGCGGATGATGTCAAGATAGAAAAGTACGATGAAACGTTTCTGAAGGTAAATGAAGACAATACGCTTGAACCGCTCCGCTCCGGTCAGTCGATCGTTCGGGTTGAGTATGGCGGATTAAGAAGAGATATATGCATCCGGGTTCTGCCGGATGACTGCGATGATGCGCAGATAAAAGAATTCTATCCTGTATGCACTCACTATGATGTCAGCGTTAAGGAACCGATAATACTGAAGGTAAGACTTCTGGCGGTGTTCGGGGATTATGAGCTGCATGAGCTTTCAGGATATGAGATCAATTCTTATAACATAAAGTTCAGCTCCAGCGACCTGTCGGTATGTCAGGTAAAGAAAGACGGAACGCTGAAACCGATCTCGCCCGGAAAAACGGTCATTAACGCAAAAGGGGATAACTGCACGTTCACTTTGGAAGTATATGTCAGAGAATGACGGTCACTCGTCGTCATCATCTGAGTCATCATCATCTCCGCTATCATCCGATTCTTGAGAATCATCATCGCTCGGCTCTTCAGGCTCGGGTTCAGGTGTCGGCGTTTCTGTCGGAGCCGGAGCAGGTTCTTCTGCAGGAGGGTCTGTCGGAGCCGGAGGTACCGAAGTCGGTGCAGGCGGTACATCTGCCGGAGGCAGAGCAGGACTTGTGGGAACTGCCGGATCATCCGGAGTAGCGGTGACTGCCGGATCATCCGGAGTAGCGGTGACTGCCGGATCGGCGGCAGACGGTGTCTCGGTCGGCATCTGCTGCATCATGAGGTTGAGCAGTTCCTGAAGGTTTGCCTCATCGATTCCGGAACCGTCATCCATCGTGACTTTCGTATTCCTTCTGTTAGGTTTGACATAGTGCACGACATACTCACCGTCATCCGCAATGCCCGGAACGGGGTGAGAAACTATGTAATCAAATATCGCCTGGCATCCGCTGTTTGAATAATGCAGTCCGTCTCCGCCGTTATATTCACTTTTGACCTGCCCGTCAGATCCTGTCAGCACTTCCGAAATGTTCAGATAGAAAATATGCTTTTCTTTTGCCGTCTCCAGCAGAAAATCATTATATTTTCTTACCCAGGAATTCTGCACGGTCCTCTTGTACATGCCGTTGTCATCAACGGGACCTATCGACATGAGGACGATGTTCGACTTCGGAGCTTCATTCATAACCGTATCGATAAGATCCAGGTAAGTGCTCTTGTAATGCTCTTCATTCGCATCATTTATTCCGTTGACTCCGAGTGCTATATAGATGACAGGGGCCTGATGGGATTCGAGATATGATTTCAGCGTGTATTCTTTTCCGGCGTTGTTAAGGAACCGGTTTCCTTTGAAGGACGGGTGGGATATTCCGATCTCGGCAAGCGCGGCATCATCATTGATAAGGCCGTAGTTTACCATTGCAACTGTTCTTGAGTCGCCGAGAAACACGCAACGGTTCATGTATCCTTTCTGCGTGCCTTCTTTGAGTTCAAGGACGGCGGTTTCAGGGGTGCTTTCGACTTTCGTGTTCTCTGAAGCGATCTCTATGAAAATCGTTTCGCCGCCATCCGGTTCAGAAGCTTCATCCTCTTCTTCGGGAAGATCATTTGAAACCGAGATATGAGACGGTAATCCTATTATCGGGTTTTTGCCTGGGGCGAAATAAAACAGAGCACCAAAGACAGCGATTGCAAGAACTGTTCCAATCGCGACTGATACGATGACTATGATACCTGTGCATCCGAGCTTTCTTCCGATCTTTTTGAAGAGCCGGCGGAAAAAGCTCCGAAGTGACTTAAGTAACCCCATAAGAGGTATTATAGCACATCTTCTTCCTCATCGTCAGATTCGTCAGATTCAGGGATGATCTCGGTCGTTCTGAAGGAGAACAGGCGCAGAGCGTTCGTTATCACGAAGAAACTGGAGACGCTCATGGCCGCTGCGCAGAACATCGGATTCAGAAGCCATCCGAATGCTTTATAGTAACATCCGGCAGCAAGAGGGATTCCTATGACATTATAGAAGAACGCCCAGAACAGATTCTGGTGTATGATCCGGAGCGTTTCTTTAGATAGCCTGATGGCATCGACCGCGGTCACGAGATTGTTCTGAACAAGAACTACATCAGCCGCATCTATCGCAACGTCCGTACCTGCACCTATCGCTATTCCTACATCCGCAACGGAAAGTGCGGGAGCATCATTGACGCCGTCACCTATCATGGCGACTCTTCCGGTTTCGCGGAGCTTTTCGACGATCGTTGCCTTCTCTTCAGGCATTACTTCGGAAATGACCTCGTCTTCTTCGATCCCTACCAAAGCTCCGACTGCTTCTGATGTCGCAAGCCTGTCTCCTGTTACCATGCAGACATGTATTTCCTCGTTATGAAGAGCTTCAATGGCTTCGCGGCTTCCTTCCTTTATCTCGTCCGCTGCCGCAATGACGCCTAGCATTCCCGAGTCAGATGCGAATAAAGTCGGAGTCTTTCCTTCAGCGACAAGCTTTCCGATCCTTGCGGAAAAATCGTTGTCGAATTCTGCCGCGTCATCCCCGGTCTTTCCGAGAAGGGACTCGCCGATGAATGCTTCATTTCCTGCATAAACAGTACGTCTTCTTCCTCCGACGAAAAGCGTGGCTCTTATGCCCTTTCCGGGAATGGCTTCAAAATCTTCGGTTTCCATGACGGGAACGAAACGCTTCTCGGCAAATGCGCAGATCGCTTTTGCCAGGGGATGTTCGCTTTTTGACTCAAGCGCATAAGCTATTGAAAGCAGAAGGTCTCTGTGCTCGATATCGTTCACGGTACTGATAATGTCGGTTACTTTCGGACTGCCGGTCGTTAATGTTCCAGTCTTATCTACGACGACTATCTGAGTTCTTCCGGTGCTTTCAACTGCCTGCGCGGTTTTATAAAGAATTCCGTGCTTCGCGCCGACGCTGCTTCCGGCCATTATCGCAACAGGAGCTGCAAGAGCGAGTGCGCACGGACAGCTTACGATCAGCACGGAGATCGCTCTTGAAAGCGAAAATCCTATGCCGATACCGGAAAGCATCCAGATGATGAATGTTATGATGGCTGCGGCTATGACGGCAGGGATGAAAAAGAATGAGATCCTGTCTGCGGCCTTTGTTATATGTGCGCTGCCGGATGACGTATCCCTTACCATCTTCACTATCCTTGAAAATGCTGTATCGCCTCCGACGCTTGTTGCACGGCACGTCAGGTAGCCTGACATGTTGATAGTTGAAGCGCTGACCGGCATCCCGGGCTCTTTGTCTACAGGCATGGATTCACCAGTAAGACTTGCTTCATTGACTGCGCTTGTTCCCGTTTCTATGATGCCGTCCACCGGAACGCACATTCCGGGTTTTAAGATGAATATATCTCCGACCTTAACTTCATCGATCGCAACTTCCGTCTCCTGTCCGTTTTTCATAAGAAGAGCGGTCTTAGGAGACATGTCCATAAGGTCGTCTATGGCACTTCCTGTTTTTCTTTTGGCAAGCTCTTCAATATATTTGCCGGCAAAAACCAGCGTCAGTATCATGGCGCATGTTTCGAAATACAGCTCGCTGTCTCCGATATATTCTTCAGCGCCTGAGTAGTAGATCAGATTAATGACAGAAACGGTAACACTGTATATGAATGCTGCCAGCGCTCCGAGACAGACCAGGGTATCCATGTTCGGCGAGCGTCTGAATAACGATGAGAATCCGCTGATGAAAAGGCGGCGGTTTATGAATATGACAGAAAGCGACAGAACCGTCCGTAATACTAAAAGCAGTATCTGATTGTTCCGGAGATATTCCGGGAAGGGGAGATTTAAAAGTGAGTGCCCCATGGACAGATAGACCAGAATGAGTGTAAGTATGACTGAAACGATCAGGTCTGTCAGCATTTTTCTGTTATTCGGCATGGTGAATCCTTTCAGAAAACACAAGATTTATTAAACAAAAGAATTATACTACAAAATATGGTAGAATAGATAGTACGAAATTTAACGCATTTCATACGGTTCATAAAGGAAGAGGAAGCTATGGTCGTACTGAAGGGAACAAAGGTTGTTTCGGGAATAGCGATAGGCAAGCTCTATGTCTATATGCACCCGGACAAGCATATTTCAAGGGCAACGGTTGAGGATACGAGGGCTGAGATAAACGCCTTCAATGAAGCACGCCAGAAAGCCATAAGCCAGCTTGAGGAGCTGTATGAGTCGTCCGTAGCTTATCTTGGAGAAACGAACGCGTCGATTTTCGTTGCGCAGGAAATGCTTCTTGAGGACGCCCAGTATACCGAGTTCGTCAAAAAACAGATCAGAAAATCAAGATACAATGCAGCCTATGCAGTGGCACTTGCCTCCGATGAGTTCTCCAGGCTCTTCAGTTCGATAGAAGATAAATATCTGCAGAGTCATGTGGCAGATGTAAGGGATGTATCAGAGAGGATGCTGCGCATACTGTGCGGTGCGGAGACAGAAATGATAGAGCCCGGTGAGCCGTGCATATTCGCATCGGATGATTTCAGCGCGGGCGATATCGTGCAGTTCAACTCAGGCAACGTCTTAGCGCTCGCAACGATGTTCGGATCTCCTGTAAGCCACGCTTCGATACTTGCTGGGACACTCGGCATTCCTTCGGTAGTCGGTCTCGGACAGGAAATGCTCTCCATATATGACGGCAGGACCGCCGTGCTTGACGGAACGAAGGGAGAGCTCATCATCGATCCCGATAAGCGTACTCTTGAAAAAATGAAGAGAAAGCAGAAGGAGTTTGAGGAACAGCAGCGCATGCTCCTTCTTCTGAAGGGTAAGAACAACATAACGAAAAGCGGTGAATACATCAATATATATGCGAACATAGGAAGCGCAGAAGGAGTAGAGACCGCTCTTGCATATGATGCCGGAGGGATCGGACTGTTCAGGAGCGAGTTCATATACATGGAATCCCCGACATATCCTTCGGAAGAGGAACAGTTCAATATATACAAGGAAGTGCTCGAGAAAATGAGGGGCAGGAAAGTCATCATAAGAACTCTTGATCTCGGCACGGATAAGCAGGCATCATATTTCAGGCCGGAGAAGGAAACCAATCCCGCGCTAGGATTTCGGGCGATAAGAATAAGCTTAGCGCAGCCCGGGATTTTCAAAACACAGCTCCGTGCTCTCTATCGGGCTTCTGCATACGGAAACCTTGATATTCTATTCCCGCTGATCATTTCGGTGGATGAAGTGAAGCAGATAAAAGAGATCATCAAAGAGGTCAAAGATGAGCTTGATGGCGAGCACATCGAATACAGCAAGGAAATAAGGATCGGGATAATGATCGAAACCCCTGCGGCAGTGATGATAAGCGATGAACTTGCGAAGTATGTGGATTTCTTCAGCATAGGAACGAACGACCTGACGCAGTACACTCTCGCAATAGACAGGCAGAATCCGAAGCTTGAGACGTATTTCAACACGCTTCATCCCGCTGTTTTCAAAATGATAGAGATGACAGTCAAAAATGCGCATAAGGCAGGGATCACTGTTGATATATGCGGTGAGGCCGCGGCAGATCTTTCGCATACGCAGGATTTCATAAAGCTCGGAATTGATGCCCTGTCGGTTTCTCCGAATATGGTCCTAGCTCTCCGGAAACGGATAAGGGAGTGCGACTGATGCCTTGAACATCCGCTAGCGATTATGATAATATTTATGAGTTGTTTTTGGTACATGACTTGACAGGAAAGGCAATTATGAAGATCGGATTTGATAATGAAAAATACCTGAAGATGCAGTCGGAGCATATCCGGGAAAGAATAGGCGAGTTCGGCGACAAGCTGTATCTTGAATTCGGCGGAAAGCTTTATGATGATTATCACGCATCAAGAGTGCTTCCCGGCTTTGAACCTGACAGTAAGCTGAGGATGCTCATGCAGCTTGCGGACCAGGCTGAGATCGTGATAGTTATTTCCGCGATGGACATCGACCGCAAGAAGATCAGAGGAGATATAGGGATCACTTATGACGAGGATGTTCTCCGGCTCAAGCAGCTTTTCGAGGATAAAGGACTGTATGTTTCTTCCGTGGTAGTTACTCATTTCACCGGACAGGAGACCGCGAAAAAGTTCAAAGAGCGCATGAAGAAGAGAAACATCAACGTCTACATGCATTACTTCATAGAAGGATATCCGTCCAATATTCCGCTCATCGTGAGCGATGACGGTTTCGGAAAGAATGACTATGTCATCACGACAAGACCGCTCGTCGTCGTAACGGCTCCGGGTCCCGGAAGCGGAAAGATGGCGACCTGTCTGTCTCAACTCTACCATGAGAATAAGCGCGGAATAAAAGCAGGGTATGCAAAGTTCGAGACATTCCCTATCTGGAACATACCGCTCAAGCATCCGATCAACCTCGCTTATGAAGCGGCAACGGCGGACCTTGATGATGTCAATATGATCGATCCGTTCCATCTTGAGGCGTACGGCGAGACAACAGTCAATTACAACAGGGATATAGAGATATTCCCGGTCCTCAATGCGATGTTCGAGGAGATATACGGAACAAGTCCTTACAAGTCACCGACCGACATGGGCGTCAACATGGCGGGGAACTGCATAATAGATGATGATGTATGTTGCTATGCGTCTAAGCAGGAGATCATAAGAAGATATTACACAACGCTTAACAGAGTGGTCGAAGAAAAGGCCAACGAGAGCGAAGTGCTCAAAATAGAATTCCTGATGAAGCAGGCAGGAATCACGACTGATGACAGAAAGGTCACGGTTGCGGCGAACGAGCGTGCGGAAAAACTCGGAGTTCCTACTGCAGCTATAGAGCTCGAGAGCGGAGAGATCATAACGAGCAAAACAACAGACCTTCTCGGTGCATCCGCCGCGCTTCTGCTCAATGCTCTCAAATATCTCGGAGGGGTGGATCATGACACGCACCTGATTTCACCTGAGGCCATCGAACCTATAGCTGAGCTCAAGGTCAGGTTCCTCGGAGGAAAGAACCCAAGGCTCCATACTGATGAAGTACTGATAGCACTTTCGATAGCATCGATTTCGGATGAGAACGCGAAGGTTTCGCTCGCGCAGATACCGAAACTCAAAGGACTGCAGGCGCATACTTCGGTAATGCTCTCACCTGCGGACATACGCACGTTCAAAAGGCTCGGGATCGACGTTACGAGCGAGCCGGTTAAGACCGTTAAGAAAAAGGATAAATAGGACCGGAGGCATAAATGGACAGACCTGTACTTGTTATAATGGCAGCTGGCATGGGGTCGAGGTACGGCGGACTCAAGCAGATCGACACCGTTGACGACGAGAATGACAAGATCATCGACTTTTCCATATTCGACGCGGCGCGCGCGGGATTCGGGAAAGTGATTTTCATTATAAAAAGAGAAAACCTTGAACTTTTTAAGGTAGCGGTCGGAGATGCCGTTTCAGAGCATATAGAGGTTGAATATGCATTCCAGGAACTTACTGATATTCCTGAAGGCGCAAAGCTCTATCCGGAGAGGACGAAGCCTTACGGCACCGCTCATGCGGTAAGATCTGTCAGGAATATCGTGAACGGACCGTTTGCCGTGATCAATGCGGATGATTTTTACGGATGCGAAGCTTTCAGAGTGATCTACGATTATCTCGCAAGCACAGAAAATAAGAGCGGAAAATACTGCATGGTCGGATACAGGCTGGGAAATACTCTTACCGATAACGGTTCGGTAAGCCGTGGCATATGCACGGTAGATTCTGACGGAAATCTTTCGGATATTACCGAGCGCACGAAGATCATAAAAACAGCAGAAGGAGCCGCATACACTGAGAACGGAACGGACTATATCCCGATATCGGAAGACAGCGTGACCAGCATGAACATGTGGGGATTCACCGGTGATTTTCTCAAAGAGACGGACAGGGCGTTCTGTGAGTTCTACAGAAATGAGCTTCCGAAGAACATAGAAAAAGCCGAGTGCTATCTGCCTTTCGTTGTTGATGAGATGATAAAGTCAGGCAGGGCTGAGGTAAAGGTTCTGTCTTCATCCGACAGATGGTTCGGAGTTACCTATAAAGAAGACAAGGAATATGTCAGGGAAAGGATATCCGGGCTCAAGAAAGAGGGAGTATATCCTCTGCGTTTATGGGAATCCTAATGGAAAGAGGATTCGTGATCGTAATCCGCCACGTCTTCCGAGAACTTCAGCAGAACGTCAAATGAATTTTCCTGCGTCAGCTCGCATCTGCCGTCGCGCATGCACTCATATATGTAATGGCTTATGTCCTTGCTGAAATGCGAGTAGTCCTTGTAGTTGTCAAGATCAGTTATGATATCCCAGTTGTCCTGAAAATAGAACATTCTGACATTGTCGTATTCAAGAAGCTTTTTGTACACTTCGTTGATCGCGCATATCTCTGCGGTCAGTCTTCCCCTCAGAATGCAGTCGTCCCAGTAGAGAATGCTGTACGGCGGTGAATAGAATATGAACTCAACATCCGGGCGGGCTTCGATGTACGGAAGTATACCGGCGAGGAATTCATCTACGTATTCGTAGTATGAATTGTACGGCTGCTCGCTGTCGGGCTGTATGAGCCTGTACGGCAGATAAGTGGCCCTTGCGGCATATTTGTCGAATGTGTACATGTTTGCCCAGCTGTAGGCGCTGTCGGCCGAAAATCCCTCAGTGAAGTTATTTATGATGAACTGGGGCAGATAAACCATGGCAACGGATTTATTCCACAGATAATATGCGTCATCGGAAAGATCATCATTTTCAAGATATTCGGGTATCGTTGTAAGATGCTCATCCGGATTATGAAGAATGATGTAGTTGTCGAGCGAGATTATTATCGTCTTTGTCGCAGGCTTTGCGAGCGCGGCATTTATGAGCCTTGAATAGTCGTCAAAATGAGCGCCCTTCATCGAAAGCTTGACGGTACGGTTCCCGATGATCCCGTCATCAAACCATCCTGCTTCGAAGTTCTCGCTCATTGAAGAGCCTACGATAGCAGTATCATAGTCCATGTTCTTAGCCACGCCTATCTGCTGCCCGCGTTCATCGGTCTCAACGGCGGCAAGCCCGAAGAAGGGAGCGTGATAATGCACAAACGGATCGAGAACGATCACCGCGCAGGCGATGAGCGCTAGGACAATGAGTGAATATGCGATTGTCTTCACAAAATACTGTCTGTTTGTCATAGCATCAGAAATTTACGTAAATGAACTCTGCAACCTCGGAAAGTGAAAGCACTGACCATGCAAAAAGTATCACCGTTACGGCGACCTTTGTTTTTGATGCGACAAATGCATCGCATCTCTGCTTTGCGGTTTTTGAAAAGACCGAAAAATATATGCCGGCTGCAACCAGCCCGATCCAGATCGCACATCCGCTGTAGTACGTCATATCCGGTGCGGCTTTTAATATGAGCCACTGAAGCAGCTGGAATTCCGTTGGTATGCATGTTGCAATGAGGGCGCTGTTGAGGGGCAGAAGTCCGCCTGCGAACAGCTGCCGGAACATGCTGATCGCAACTCCTGTATCCTCGGCGCGGAAAAATACCCATGCAAGGTTAACGAACACAAATGTTGCAAGCCATCGGACGGCTTTGGGGATCTTCGCGGTAAACTCTGATATCAGCCGGCTTATGATGATCCCTATTCCGTGCATACCGCCCCATATGACAAAATGCGTCGCGGCTCCGTGCCAGAGCCCGCTCACGAGGAAGATGAAAAGATTGTTGAAGTAAGTCCTGATCTTTCCCTTGCGGTTACCGCCCATCGGTATGTACAGATAGTTCCTGAAAAATCTTGTGAGCGATATATGCCATCTTTTCCAGAACTCGACGATCGACAGGGAACGGTAAGGCCCGTCGAAGTTTTCGCACAGGTCAAGATTGAGCATAAGGCATATGGCGGAGGCGATGTCGCAGTATCCTGAAAAATCGAAATAGATCTGAAGCGTGTACGACAGTATCACGAGTGCTGCGTTGAATGTTCCGAGATTCGGTATGTTTGCATAGCCCAGGTCAGCGAACTTTGCGAGATTATCAGCTAATATCAGCTTTTTTGAAAGGCCGAGGGTGAACCGGTAGAACCCCTTTGCCATGTTGTCGTAATTTATTGTTTTACGCGAGCTGTCATTGAACTGCGGGATCATTTCAGACGTAAGAGCTATAGGTCCTACGCTGATCTTCGGGAAGAAGCTCACGAAAAGAGCATAGTCGAGAATGGAATACTTGATCGACGGATCCCTGTAAACATCGACAAGATAAGCTATCTGTGAAAATGTGAAATAGCTTATTCCGACAGGGACAACGATCGCTTTCATCGAAAATGATCCGCCTGCTTTCTCGACGAGTTCCTGTATGTATGAAAGATATCTGCAGTATATGAGAAACGCGATGTTCAGGATGATCCCCGCTAAAAGGAGAAATTTCCTTGCCAGGGGAGGGATTTTCTCTGACAGTCCGAACCGCGCGATGACATAGCAGACGGCTATCGATGAAAGAAGCGCGACAAGTCCCTTGATCCCGGGGGTCAAAAGAGCGTAAAAGAACAACGAGGAAATGAGAAGAATGATTTTGCCGAACGTGTACAGTTGCCGCGAAACCGCGATCCAGTAAAGAACGATCACTATCGGCAGGAATATGAATATGAAAGAGTAGGAGGGAAGTACCATCGATATCTCCAGTTCTGTCCGGCTATGAATCGTGGCATATTATATCATAAACACACAAAATTCACATCAAAAAGTTGATTTTACGCATGTTTATAACTATAATAAATCGATAAACCAAACTTGAAGGTTATAAGGAGCTCAAATGGATAATCAGGGCAACGGCCAGGGAAACAATAACAACAATAATAAGAACAAAAAACAGAACCAGCAGATGCTGCTCATCATTCTTGTCGTTTCTGTTGTGCTCTTCGTGATCCTTTCTTATATGAGGAATATTTTTTCGAGCGCAACTAACCAGAAGATCACCTATGATGCTTTCATCGAGAAGGTTGAGAAGGGTGAGGTGGACAGCGTTGTCATAGGAACGGATGAGATCACGATCATACCGAAAGGTCAGGAAGACGCCTATGTTCAGATGAAGTATTACACGATCCCCGTGTATGATGATTCTCTTCCGGACAGGCTGCTTGATGCGGGTGTTAAATTCGAGCAGAAGGAATCGGATTCATCCTCGATCATTCTGTCGTTCGTCCTTTCATACATTCTGCCTATACTTCTGTTCTGGCTCGTCATCAGCTTCTTCATGAAGCGTATGGGCGGCGGAGGAGGCCTGATGGGTGTCGGGAAGAGCAATGCGAAGATGTATGTGCAGAAAGAGACCGGAGTGACATTCAAGGATGTTGCCGGACAGGACGAAGCGAAGGAATCGCTGCAGGAAGTAGTTGATTTTCTGCATAATCCCGGAAAGTACGTCAAGATCGGAGCTAAGCTTCCGAAAGGAGCGCTTCTCGTAGGCCCTCCCGGAACAGGTAAGACGCTTCTTGCAAAGGCGGTTGCCGGCGAAGCGCACGTTCCGTTCTTCTCTCTTGCGGGATCCGATTTCGTTGAAATGTATGTCGGTGTCGGAGCATCAAGAGTAAGGGATCTGTTCAAGGATGCCCAGAAGAATGCTCCGTGCATTATTTTCATTGATGAGATAGATGCTATTGGAAAATCGAGGGATTCACGTTACGGAGGAGGCAACGATGAGCGTGAGCAGACGCTCAATCAGCTTCTTTCAGAGATGGACGGTTTCGACAGCGCAAAGGGAATAATGATCCTTGCTGCGACGAACAGACCGGAGATATTAGATAAGGCGCTTCTCCGTCCCGGACGGTTTGACAGACGTATCATCGTTGACAAACCTGACCTCAAGGGAAGGAAGGAAACGCTCAAAGTTCATTCAAGGGATGTCCTTCTTGATGATTCGGTCGACTTTGACGAAATCGCTCTTGCTACTGCGGGAGCAGTCGGATCCGACCTTGCCAACATGGTTAACGAGGCGGCCATCAATGCCGTAAAGAGCGGCAGGGAAGCCGTTAACCAGAAAGATCTTCTTGAGGCGATCGAAGTCGTTATGATGGGTAAGGAAAAGAAAGACCGCATAATGACGAAGAAGGAACGCAGGATCGTCGCATACCACGAGATAGGTCATGCACTTGCATCCGCGCTTCAGAAAAATACCGACCCGATCCAGAAGATAACTATCGTTCCGAGAACGATGGGAGCTCTCGGATATGCATGGTATGTTCCTGAAGAGGAGAAACATCTTGAAACGAAAGATGAACTGTATGAACAGATAGTTACCGCGCTTGCAGGACGTGCGGCAGAAGAGCTCATTTTCGAATCTGTCACGAACGGCGCGAGCAACGATATAGAAAAAGCGACGGCGCTTGCAAGGGCCATGGTGACAAGATACGGAATGTCTGAAAAGTTCGGGCTCATAAAGCTCGAGAGCATCGAGGACAGATACTTAAGCGGCCGCATGGTTATGGAATGCGCTGACGAGACTGCAGCAGGCGTTGACGAGGAAGTCATGAGGCTGCTTTCTGAAGCGTACGAGGAAGCAAAACGTCTTCTTACGGAAAACAGAGATCTCCTTGATACTCTTGCAGACTATCTTCTTGAGAAGGAAAGCATCACCGGCAAGCAGTTCATGGAAATATTCCGGACGAAATATCCCGAAGAAGACAGCGAAGAAGACAGCGACAAGAGCGTTGAAGCTAAGGAAGATGAAGAAGAAAGCCGGGATGCTGCCGGCGGCACAGATACTGCCTGCGGCGGAGCCGAGGAAGCCGATAAAGGCACGGTAGTAGATGCGAAAGTCTGAATACTCAAACAAATCTTACCGGTTCATGATCGTCGGAACCATAATCATGATCACCGCTGCCGTTGCAACGGGGATACTGTTCCGTGTCATTACGCGCACGATGTACAGCGTCGAACAGGAAGAGACGATAGGGTACGAAAAGCACTATGCGTTTGTTGCTGAAGATTCCGACAGCGACTTCTGGCAGGAGGTTTTCAAGTCCGCGAATGAACAGGCGCGGGAATACAACATATATCTAGAGGACCTCCGCACAGGGCTTGGAGGAGACTTTTCAATAGAAGAGCTATTGCGCATCGCAGTCAATTCCAAGATGGACGGAATCGTGTATTCGGGCGGAGCGAATGAGGAAGTCAGCGCTCTCATAGATAAAGCCGCGGATGCCGGAATAGGCGTTGTGGTACTGCAGAACGATGTGGAAACGTCAAAAAGACAATGCTATGTCGGTCTCAACTATTATGAGCTCGGACAGATGTATGCCATTGAGATCGACAGACTGATCGAATCCGGAACGACACCGGGAACTGTCGACATTTTAGTCGACGGCGACATGGCAGAGGGCGCATCCAACCTGATCGTCATGGCTATCGAGGATCATCTCCGTGAGAAGACAGAAGAGAACGGAGAGGAAGTGCTGCCCGAGATAGTTGTTACGAGGATCGAGGCAGAAGATATTTTCAGTGCAGAGGAGAGCATCAGAAATATTTTCCTTGAAAAGGAGAATCTTCCGAATATCATGCTCTGCGTCAACAGCGTCTATACAAGATGCGCATATCAGGCAGTTGTAGATTACAACCTTGTCGGACAGATTCAGATCATAGGGTATTTCGCAAACGATACAATTCTTGATGCCGTTGATAAACAGGTCATCTTTTCGACCGTTTCGATCGATACGGATGAAATGGGAAAATCGTGCATCCAGGCGCTTTATGAATACAACAGCATGGGCTATACCAATTCATATCTGCCCGTGGGAATAGAAGTAGTAGACCAGGCAAAAGCACATCAGATGCTTGCTGAAAAAACGAACAGGAAATGACAATGACCGGAGCGATAAGAAGAAAATGGAATAATGCTTCGGTAAGGTCGAAACTGCTCATTGCGTTCATCATACCGACGGTGCTGATCCTTATTGTGAACATATACATGTATGTAAGCATCAATACGATGATCGCAAAAGTGGATGAGATCTATGTCGTCAATGTCAGTCTGAACAATCTTTCAGACGACCTTACTTCCATACAGAATTCCATGAAGGATTATCTTGAGAGCAAAAGTACAACCTCTCTTAATGACTATTACCGCGCAGAGCAGGATTACCGCAACGGACTTGCCTCGCTCGATCTTAAAAATTCCGGTACCGCGGTCTATGCGATGCAGGAGAACATAATACATCAGTCGGAGAATTATCTTCAGGTCGCCGGCGAGACGATCACTGCAAAGAGAGGACGTAATGTTGAAAAATACAAGGCGTCGTTCGAAGAGACTGTCGGGATGTATTCAGATCTTCAGGCATGCATATATGCGCTCAACAACAAGCAGTTCAAAAAGAACACTTCGGACTACAGCATACTGCTTTCCTCGCTCCGTTCGATGGAAATGATAACGATACTGATTCTGTTCTTCATCGGTATCGTCAACGTTATAGTCGTATTCCTCATGACCAAAAGCATGACGCTTCCGCTCATCGATCTGTCGCAGGCGGCGAATGAGGTTGCGGAAGGAAACTTTGATGTTGAGGTTGAAGTGACCGAAGGCGGAGATGAGATAAGCGTCGTTTCAAAAGCATTCAAGCAGATGCTGCTCAGCATACAGAAATACATAGCAGAGATAAAGGACAGCGTACTGCGTGAAAGCCGGCTCAAAGAACATGAGCTCGTCATGGAGAACAGGATGAAGGAAGTTCAGCTGCGTTCTCTCCAGGCACAGATCAATCCGCATTTCCTTTTCAACACCTTGAATGCCGGCGAACAGCTCGCCATGATGGAGGGAGCGGATAAAACGACGGAATTCATCGAGAACATGGCGGATTTCTTCAGATATAATATAAAGAAGATAGATAATGATGCATCCATTGCCGAAGAGATAACACTTGTAGACAAATACGTGTATATACTTAACGTGAGATTCACCGGCGAGATACATTACAGAAAGCATGTCGATGAAGAAGTCACCGAGGTCAGGGTTCCGAGCATGATACTTCAGCCTATAGTTGAGAATGCCGTCAACTACGGCATAAGAGACATAGACTGGGAGGGGCATATAGACCTCAATGTTTACAGAGAAAACGGAAATGTCATGCTCTCGATAAAGGATAACGGCATAGGAATGGGCCAGGAACAGATCGACAGGATCCTTTCCGGCGAGGCGGTCGGCGAGCCATCGGCAGATCACGCCGCATCTAACGGGATCGGGCTCGGAAATGTTATCGAGAGGCTTCAGATTTTCACCGGACGCAGCGATGTCATGGAAATATTCAGCGAAGGTGAAGGAAAAGGAACGGAATTTGTTATCAAGGTGCCCATGCATGTTTAGGTGGCACATATAATATGAAGGCAGGAGCGGAATATGTACAGAATAATGCTTGCCGATGACGAAGGCATTGTCATCAATTCGTTATCAATGATCATAAACAAGAACTTCGACGGACAGTTCGAGATTGAAAGCGCGAAGTCAGGAAGAACGGCGATCGAAGTCGCCGAAAGATTCAGGCCGGACGTAATCTTCATGGATATCCAGATGCCCGGTATCAATGGGATAGAAGCCATGAAGGAAATAAAGGAGATCCTTCCTTCAGTGATTTTCGTCGTCCTGACGGCGTACGATAAATTCGATTACGCGAAGGAAGCTATCAACCTCGGAGTCATTGACTACCTCAACAAGCCTTACAACCAGAAATCGATAGTCAAGGCGATAGACCGCGTTATCGGCGAACTTGATACGAGAAGAGAGAAGAGAAGGCAGGACCTCAAGACAAAGGAAAGACTTGAGACAGTCGTTCCTATTATAGAGAACGGGTTCATATCGAGCATAATATTCCAGGAGCCGTTCGAAGAAGATATCGAAAACTACAGGAGTCTTCTGAGCCTTGAGGCGGATTACGGATACATGGCCGCCGTGATGTTCGGCGAAAGCCAGCAGGGTAATTATCTGACGAATGCGGTCGGCTCGGCCGTAAGAGCGCAGACGGTTTACTATACGAAGGTAAGGGAAATAATAAAGGATACTTTCCCGGATGCCGTCGTCGGCTCCATCAGTTCCAACAAAATCCCGGTGTTCGTTCCGAGGAAGGATCTTTCCATGGAATATATGGAAAGAAGCGACCTGATCGAAAAGTCCCGCGTGGCCGTCAGGGAGATGCGCAATGCCACGGACATTCAGTACAGGATCGGAATAGGCGGCATAAAGAAACTCAAGAACTGCTATGAATCATATGAGGAAGCGATGAAAGCGCTGTATTCAACAAAAGGAAGCGTTGCTCATGTAGATGACCTTCCTATCGCGGTTTCATATGAGGAAAGCTATCCGGCCGACATTGAGAATGAGATTTTCGAAAAGCTCGCCGAGGGAGATGTTGACGGATGCCTTCTTCGGAGCGGAAAGTTCTTTGACTGGATGTGCGACAAGCATGCAGACGACATAATGAGCATAAAGCTGAAATCACTGGAGTTCGTGCTCCGCGCAGAAAGCGATATGTACAGAAGCGGCGGACACCTGTATGAATTTGAGAGCCGCAAGGATTATCTTTCCGAGATAATAAGCATGTCATCGCTTGAAGAAGTCAAGACGTGGTTCATGGACAAGATGAAGAACGCTGTATCGAACATGACGACCGGAAGCTCGGACCATACACATCATCTGGTCAGGCAGGCGATAGACTACATAGAGAACAATGCGGGCAAGGAGATCTCGCTGAATGAGATTTCCGAGAAGCTGAACATAAGCTCGTATTATTTCAGCAAGCTCTTCAAGGAAGAGATGAACGAGGGCTTTGTCGAGTACCTTACGAAGATAAGGGTTGAAAAGGCCAAGGAGATGCTGAAGGATCCTTCAAGGAGCATAAAGGAAGTGGGAAGTGTATGCGGATATTCCGATCCGAATTACTTCTCAAGGATATTCAAAAAGGCAACGGGGATGACCCCGACAGAGTACAGGGAGAGGGCAGGAAGTGGCTTATAAGAAAATCTTAGCGATCACAATGGCATCTGTCATGCTGGCTTTATCGGCATGCTCTGCCTCGGCACCGAACAACGTGGAAAAACCGAAAATGGAAAGCGACAGTATCCAGATCGGTCTCTCGATCGATTCTCTTCTTATAGAAAGGTGGTCGAGGGAGAGGGATCTTTTCGTGTCGAAAGCACAGGAGCTCGGCGCGGAAGTAAACGTGCAGAACGCCAACGGAGCCGTTGAAGAGCAGATAAAGCAGATAAGATATTTCATAGACAAAAAAATGGATGTCATAGTCGTTATCGCGATCGATGACATAGCACTGAAAGATACGATAGAGGCCGCAAGGCGCGAGGGAATAAAAGTCATAGCGTACGACCGCCCTATAAGAAATGCGAACGTGGACCTTTATCTGTCAGTGGACAATGAAAAAGTCGGCGAGCTTATGGCCGAATATATTAAGAAGGATATCGGAAATGAAGGAACCATCATACAGGTAAAAGGATCACCGACCGATTACAACGTGCAGATGGTTCAGGACGGATTTGAAAGAGTGCTGTCCACCACGAAGATAAAAGTCGATTATGCCGAGTTCTCGAACGGATGGGTGGCAGAGAACGGATTCACCGTTACGGATGAGTATTTACAGACCGGGAAAGTTCCCGATGCGATAATGTGCGGAAACGATAACCTTGCGGCGCATGCCATAAGAGCGCTCATAGAGCACAGGCTCGGAGGAAAGGTGTGCGTGGTCGGGCAGGATGCCGATCTTGAGGCATGCCAGAGGATCGTAGAGGGCACCCAGTACATGACGGTATACAAACCGGTTGAAAAGCTTGCGATAAAAGCCGCGGAGAGGGCGGTCGACATGGCGAACGGAATACCTCTCGGGCTCAAATACACATTCAACGACGGAACGTATGATGTGCCGTATGAGAAACTGAAACCGATAGCCGTAACAAAGGCGAACATGGATGAGGTCATCACCGGCAAATATCACCAGAAGAACGAGATTTACCTGAACGTTCAGAAGAAGTGATACATATCTTTAAGAATATCGTGCTAGCACAATCTTGATACTACTGTAACAAAATTGTGCTAGTTTTTTTATACCCGTATCAATGAACATAAAATTTTGAAGAAATAAACAAGTCTTTCTAGATTATGTGGTGTTATTGTGTTAACTGTCGGGTGACATAGTGCCACCCGGAGAAAAAAAAGGGAGGACGAAAAATGTCTAAAAAAGTATTATCAGTTTTACTTGCAACAGCAATGACAGCTTCTCTCCTTGTAGGATGCGGCGCTACGGCAGCAGCACCTGCAGCTGAGGCAGCAGCACCTGCAGCAGAAGAAGCAGCACCTGCAGAGGAAGCAGCTCCTGCAGAAGAAGCAGCTCCTGCAGAAGAAGCAGCTCCTGCAGAAGACGTTGGCGCAGGCCAGAAGGTCGGCGTTGCAATGCCTACAAAGGATCTTCAGAGATGGAACCAGGACGGCGCAAACATGGAAGAGCAGCTCAAGGCAGCTGGATACGAAGTTGACCTTCAGTACGCTTCAAACGACGTTCAGACTCAGGTTTCTCAGATCGAGAACATGATCAACGGCGGATG
>JAILNQ010000054.1 GCA_024691425.1 Lachnospiraceae bacterium | reverse complement strand
AAGGTTCTTCATTATGATGTTTCCTGAGTTCTTCGCTCTGGTGAAGCCTGCCTCGCACATAGCGAAACCTGCCTGCATCCAGAACACGAGAGCTGCGCCGATCAAAAACCAGACGCCGTATACTTCGCTGTTGATAGCTTCTAAGATTTCTGCCGTCATAATATTTTCCTCCTCAAAACTTTTAAAAAAGAGGCACGTTCCCTATGGAACGCGCCTCTTTGCGCTAACTGTTGGAAGGAGGGGCCCATCGAAGATGGGAGGATACCTTGCTGCACGGTGAGCCCTCATCCGGCTGATGTGCGTTTTCTGCACTCAGACGGATTCTAATGGGCGAACCTCCTTAACTGTTGGAAGGAGGGGCGAACCTCCTTGATAATTCATACATAGAACAGCATCTGTTCATATGTCGGATACGGAAGATATCCTTCAGGGATCAGGGGTTCCGCCTCATCTGCGTACTTCCTTATCTCATCCATATCCGCAAGCACTACGTCGTGGTAGAACTTGCACTGCTCGATATCCGGCTCCATGCTCTCCGCCTTGTCAACATCCTCGGAAAGTTTCTTGATGCCGTTTATCGTATTGCTGTAGCATGCCGAGAGCTTCTTTATGAGATCCGTCTGGATCGAAGCTGCCTCCTCGATGCCGAGCTCTTTTCTCGAAAGAGCCGACTGCGTAAGATCATCGATGTAATCCATGAGCGAAGGAGCGAACTGCTTGAGCACCATGTCCTTCAGCGTCAACGCTTCAATGTGGAGCGTCTTCGTATAGTTCTCGATACGTATCTCATATCTCGATTCAAGCTCCGTCTCAGAATAGATATGATGCTTCAGGAACATCTTCTTATTCTTATCGGCGATGAGAGCCGGCATTGCATCGGGTGTGGACCTTAAGTTGAAAAGTCCTCTCTTTTCTGCTTCTTCGACCCACTCCTGCGTGTAGCCGTTTCCGTTGAATATTACTCTCTTATGCTTGACTATCGTATCCTTTACGAGCTTGTGGATCGCTTCATCCATCTTGTCGGCCGGAACATCCTTCAGCTCTTCATAGAAGATGCTGAGCGATTCAGCAACCGCCGTGTTCAGCATTATGTTAGGTCCTGCTATCGATACTGATGATCCGAGCGATCTGAACTCGAACTTATTGCCGGTGAAGGCGAACGGTGATGTACGGTTACGGTCCGTCGTATCCTTTGCGAAATGCGGAAGCACCTTCGCACCCGTTTCAACCTGCACGTTCTCTGCACGGCTGAAATACTCATCCTTCTCGATCGCCTCTATGACGCTCGTAAGCTCATCACCGAGGAATATCGATATGATCGCCGGAGGGGCTTCGTTCGCGCCGAGCCTGTGATCGTTTCCTGCGCTTGCTACCGAAAGACGGAGCAGATCCGCATATTCATCAACCGCTTTGATCACGGCCGAAAGGAAGATAAGAAACTGCGTGTTCTCTCCGGGCGTCTTGCCGGGATTGAGAAGGTTCTCGCCGGTGTTCGTCGTGAGCGACCAGTTGTTGTGCTTACCGGATCCGTTGATGCCCGCAAAAGGCTTCTCATGGAGCAGGCACATATAACCGTGCTTCTCTGCAACCTTCTTCATTATCTCCATCGTAAGCTGGTTGTGATCGACCGCTACGTTCGTTGTGTCAAAGATCGGTGCCAGTTCGTGCTGGCTCGGAGCTACTTCGTTGTGCTTCGTCTTGGCAGGTATGCCGAGCTTCCACAGCTCCTCATCAAGATCATGCATGTAAGCAGCAACCCTGGGCTTGAGATTTCCGAAGTAATGATCGTCCATCTCCTGTCCCTTCGGCGAAGGTGCTCCGAGAAGCGTTCTTCCCGTGAAGATCAGGTCCTTCCTTCTCTTGTAGTCTTCCATGTCAATGAGGAAGTATTCCTGCTCGGGTCCTACCGTTGTGAGAACGTTCGTAACATCCTCTTTGCCGAGGAGCTTAAGAACTTTTACTGCCTCTCTGCTTATCGCATCCATCGAACGGAGCAGAGGTGTCTTCTTATCAAGAGCTTCTCCGCTGTATGAGCAGAATGCGGTTGGAATGTAAAGCGTCCTGTCCTTTATGAACGCCGGGCTCGTAGGATCCCATGCCGTATATCCTCTCGCCTCGAACGTTGCCCTTATTCCGCCTGACGGAAAACTTGATGCATCCGGCTCGCCTTTTACGAGTTCCTTTCCGGAGAAATCCATTATCACTTCTCCGCTCTCAACCGGACATATGAAGCTGTCATGCTTTTCTGCGGTATAGCCTGTCATCGGCTGGAACCAGTGAGTGAAATGCGTCGCACCGTTCTCGACTGCCCATTCCTTCATCGCTACTGCGACCGCATTCGCGACATCAATCTCTAAATGTGTATTATTATCGATCGTCTTCCTCAGTGCCTTGTACATGTCTTTCGGAAGCTTCTCTCTCATGATCTTATCGCTGAAAACAAGACTTCCGAAAAGCTCGGGGATTGTGTTTCCCATATTCTTCGTCCTCCTTTTCATTTTTCCGGACCGGACCTGCCAGCTGGATCCGCGCCATCCGCGAGCATTCACCGTTCCTTTTTCTGATAATAAAGAAGGCGCCTCGGACATATGTCCGAAGCGCCGTTGCTCTTTATGTCTCGGAAGTATAGACTTCTTTTTTGCGTTTGTCAATACCTGTTTTAATTTTTTTCTGTAAAGCCTTATTGTTCTTTTTTCAGCCGGCCGAGCCAGATGCTCTGGATGACGTAGCCGAGCAGGTACATGTCGGCCGCGATTCCGACGAGCGTGCCGATCACAGGGATCATCCTGACTGCTTCGAGCACGGCGATTCCGATGAGTGCCGCAAGGAACACGTTCATTTTCGGGAACACGAGCCTTGAGAGCGATGCGCCTGCGAATGCAAGTCCTGAACACAGAAGCAGAACATATGCAAGAACGAGCATTCCGCCGACAGGAGCACAGATGTATGAAATGCAAAGAAGCAGGGCTGCGACCGGGATAGCTATCCATCCGGCTATGCCGCTTACGACCATTGCTGCCGGTCTTGTCTTCATGAACTCCGTTGCCCTCGTTAAGTGACTTCCGAAAAGCCAGCACAGGAGCATTCCGAACGCCGCCATTGCAACGATCCAGTAGATGCATTTCGTTATCCGTCTGAATATTTTCGCGCCGATGCTGACGGCAGCGGATGCACTGTCTTTTTCCTCTGTCTTGTCGAACGAGTAATCACCGACAGAGACATCATCACCTATCTCGGGTTCGTGAGGGCTCTTGATCTTAAGGTCTCCAGAGATCTCCGTTCCGTCTTCTACAGAGACCGTGTCGGCCTCGATCGTGACGTCACCGTCGATCGCCCCCTTCAGTGATACGGTGTTTCCTGCGATATAGACCGCCTTAGCTTCTCCCTCGAAAACAACACTGTTAGCGAATATATACACACCTTTTCCTGACGTCTTGCCGGTAAGGCTCACCGAATTACCTGCCGCAAAAATGTTTCCATCAACTTCGGCATCATCGATCGAAAGAATGTTACCTGCGACATACAGGCTCTCGCCAACGCTAAGTGACGAAGCCATGACCTGCTGGCCTGCCGCCATTACCGAACCGTCCGCTTCGGCACCTGACAGGTCTACACTCTGCCCTGCCGCAAATGCACCGAATACATTCTCATCAGGCAGCTTCACGTTATCTCCCGCAACTGCCACGTTGCCGGCGCTGTCTTTTTCCATCTCTGTTGCAGATACGCTCACGCACGCACAGACTGCCATAAGTCCGGCCGTAATAAGCGTTACTATTCTTTTTTTCATTACCTTTTCAACTCCTTATTATGATTTTCTGTCCTGAAGACTTCTATCTATCTTATCACTTCGCCGGGATAATGCAAGCCGCAATAAGCCCCGTTTTATTGACAAAACGGGCATGAACTAATAGAATACAGACAAGGTGCGAGGTACTGGATGAGTATTGAAACCCTTGAAAACATCATCATGCTGCTCGCGATCATAGTCGCGCTGCTCAGATGTCTCTTCCGCTATATAGAAGTCCCGCGGAAGGGCTATCTTTTTCTGTGCATTTCGTTTCTGACGCATCTCCTCAGTGATTACTACTGGACAACATATACGCTCGTCATGAACGACAATCCGGATATATCGGCATTCATCGCATATCTCGGATGGAACTTAAGTTACCTGTTCCTGCTCGTCGCCGCATATTACATGCAGAATGAGAAGGCACGCCGCTTCTTCCATCCCATCATACTTTTGCCGATCCCGATCAACGTCATCCAGTTTCTTATTTACATACAGTTCGGCGGATACTTCAACAACGCATGGTCCGGAATAATGTTCACGGCCGCAGCCATCATCTGCGTGCAGTCGCTCATGTATCACGTCAGGCATCGGAATGAAACTCATTTCCCTTATCTCAGCCTGATGATCCTTCTGTACATAACCGCCGAATACGGTATGTGGACCGCATCATGCTACAGCTGGCCGAGCGAGCTTCAGAATCCGTATTACTATTTTGAGCTCGGAAGCTATGCGGCAGCAATCTTCATGCCATGGGCCGCCGGAAAGGAATACGAGGCGCAGGGACTTTCAAAACCGGAAAAGAACGCTGACGAATTAAGGTTCCAGCTGCGCATCCAGATAAGCGTGTCGCTCATTATTTTCGGAGGATGCGCCATCGGATACTATCTCGCCGGCTGGATGAAGCAGGCCCTTCCTTCGGGCGCGGACAGCTCGGATGTCTACAGGATAATAGCCATCATGCTTTTCATCCTGTCGATATTCATGGTGCTGCTCATACTCGCCATCATGTATTTCATAACTATAAGATATAAAGCGGTAAAGGATGAGCGGATCTCGGAACCGGACAAGCGGCGCAACCGTTTCAATCTTCTGTTCACCATACTCATCACGCTCGGACTCATGATTTTCTCCGTAGTATATAATTCTAGGCTCTTCTATAACGTGGCCGTAACAAGGCTGTATGAAGACGGCGAAGACAAAGCCGAATCGACGGCCAACAGCCTTGAGAATTATCTGGCCGTTGCAAAATCGACCCTCGGCGTCGCGGCCGATACCGTCGATATGATGCTTTACAGCGGTGAGCCTCAGGAAAAGATACTGCAGTACATCCTCAACCAGACCGAACGTCAGGCCGCCGAATTTGACGATAACTTCACCGGGATCTACGGATACATCCGCGGCGAATACATGGACGGGCTGAGTTGGGTACCGCCCGAAGGATATGATGTTAAGACAAGGGACTGGTACAAGGCCGCGGTCACCTCTGACGGGCAGACGCTGATCGTTCCTCCGTACGTTGACGCGCAGACCCACTCTGTTGTCGTAACGATATGCAAGCTTCTTTCTTACAGTGATGACCACGAACCGGAGGTCGTAGCTCTCGACGTTATAACCGGATATATACAGGAAGTCGTCGAGACGGTTGACATAGGCGGAAAAGGATATGCTCTTATCATCGACCGGGACGGAACTGTGATCGCGCATAAGGACCCGCAGATGACCGGCGTCAACATCAGCAGTATCATCTCGCCCGAGCTGTATGACAGTTTCATGGCCGATCCATCATCAAAAGTTCACAGCGATGATAAGACCACGCTTTTCATCAGCCCGATACTCGACCAGTGGACTGTCATGCTCATCGTCAGCAGCAGCGAGTTTCTCGAAGAGGTAAGCTCGCAGCTCGTCGTTAACATACTCGTCTCCCTCGTCATATTCGCGCTCATCACATGCTTCTATTACATGGGCTACTGCAATGAGCAGGCATACGGCAAAAAGGTCGAGGAAATGAAGATCGGGCGCCAGAAGCAGGAATACGAGGCCGAGGTGCTGAAGCTAGAAAAGCTTGCCGCCGATGAAGCTAACCGGGCCAAGAGCGGATTCCTCGCCGATATGTCGCATGAGATCCGCACACCGATCAACGCGATACTCGGAATGAACGAAATGATACTGCGCAAGGCCGGCGATCCGGAAGTCCTCAGCTATTCCCGGAACATAAAATCATCCGGCAGAAACCTTCTTCATCTCATAAACAGCATACTCGATTTTTCGAAGATCGAGGACGGAAAGATGGAGATCGTTCCGGTCCGATACAGTATTTCGACTCTCATCACCTATCTCGTCAATTCAGTCAATGAGAGAGTGAGGGAAAAGAAGCTCGACTTCATCGTGAACGTCGACCCGAAGCTTCCTTCTGAGCTGTACGGAGACGATTCGCGCATAGACCAGGTCATACTTAATCTCTTGACAAACGCCGTCAAATATACGCATGAAGGATCCGTAACCCTCACTGTTGAAGGCAAAGAAAAAAAGGACGACATGATACTTCTATCGGTCGAGGTAAAGGATACCGGCATCGGTATAAGAGAGTCTGACATGGAGCGCCTGTTCGAATCGTTCGAGCGCCTTGACGTGATCCGAAACCGCAACATCGAAGGAACCGGACTCGGCCTGTCGATCGTTACAAAGCTTCTGTATCTCATGGGAAGCGCTCTCAGGGTTTCAAGCGAATACGGGAAAGGTTCCGTGTTCTCGTTCGACCTGTGGCAGAAAATCGAAAGCAGCGAACCTATAGGTGAATACTCAGTAAGCGCCTCGGTCGAGGAACCGTCGGATTCGTACAGGGAATCATTCCACGCCGAGAATGCCCGTGTTCTCATAGTCGACGATACGAAGATGAACATCATGGTCGCAGAAAATCTCCTCAAAGATACAGGACTTACTATCGATACAGCGATGTCCGGAAAAGATGCGATCGAGCTGTGCGAAAAGAACGCATATGACGTTATCCTTCTCGACCAGCGCATGCCCGGGATGGACGGAACTGAAACGCTCACAACCATCAGGGCGCGCGGCGGGCTTAACGCAGACACGCCTGCGATATGCCTTACCGCCGATGCGATAAGAGGCGCAAAGGAAAGATATATGGCGGAAGGATTCACGGATTATCTTGCAAAGCCTGTCGAAGGCCGCGAGCTTGAAAAGATGATGCTGCGCTATCTGCCTGCTGATAAAGTGGAAGTAACATCTGTAAAGGAATCAGCCTCTGACATCTCGCCGGACGAGAATACGGCTGCTGCGATAGCCGCTCTCAAAGAGGCGGGCTTTGATACGGACAGCGCTCTTTCGTTCTGCCAGAACGATCCCGCGATATACCGCTCTATTCTTTGTGAATTCGTTGCCGAATCGGCAGAAAAGAAAAACAGGATTGAAGCATTCCGTGCCCAAAAATCATGGGACGATTATTCAGTGCTCGTCCATTCGCTTAAGAGCTCATCAAAGACGATCGGAGCCAACAGGCTTTCAGAGCTTGCGCTCGCCCTGGAGAAAGCCTCAAAGGAAGGCAACATTTCTGTCATAGAAAAAAATCATGACAAAACGATGAAGATTTATGAGGACGCATGTGCGCTCATCGGAAGCATAATCGATGTTTCCGCCGATGATGCAAGCGATGACGAAATACTCGAGTTCGCCCCGAGCGGTGAAGACTAAAAGATCGTCGAAACCTTTATCGTCTGTTCTTCAAGCACATCAAGCAGTACCCTTACTGTATCAAGAGACGTGAATATCGTGACGTTGTTCTCTATCGCGCAGCGTCTTATAGCCGCTCCGTCCTCATAGTGGACGCCCGACAGAACTGCGCGGCTGTTTATAACATATGCGACATTTCCTGACCGTATCGCATCAAGTATCTCCTCGCTGCCCTCGCTGAGTTTCTTCCTGATCCGAGTCTTGACTCCGTAGTTAATGAGATACTCGCCGGTGAGAGTTGTCGCCTCGATGTTGAATCCCATGTCATAGAATCTCTTTATGAGAGGCATTCCCTCGATCTTATCCTCGTCCGCGAGCGACACTATTACCGTGCCGTAATTGCGGAGCTTGATCCCCGATGCCACGAGCGCCTTGTACATCGCCCTGTGCAGCTTCTCATCATATCCGATCGCTTCGCCGGTCGATTTCATCTCGGGCGACAGATATGAATCCATTCCCTTGAGTTTCGAGAACGAGAAGGCGGGAACTTTGACGCACCATCTCTTCCTCTCTTCAGGATAGATCGTAAATATCCCCTGCTCCTTCAGACTGATCCCGAGTATGCATTTCGTTGCTATGTCAGCGAGCGAATAACCTGTCGCCTTCGAAAGGAACGGCACGGTTCTCGAGGACCTCGGATTCACCTCTATGATATATACTTTCTCATCGTCATCCACGATGAACTGTATGTTGAAAAGCCCTACTATTCCGATGCCGACGCCGAGCTTCTTCGTGTATTCGAGTATCGTTCCCTTCACCTTGTCGGAGAGCGAGAACGGCGGATATACGCTTATGGAATCGCCGGAATGCACTCCGGTGCGCTCAACTAGCTCCATGATGCCGGGAACGAAAACATCTATCCCGTCGCACACTGCATCCACCTCGACCTCCTTGCCCTTTATGTACTTGTCGACAAGCACCGGCCTGTCCTCATCTATCTCGACCGCGCTCTTGAGATACCGTCTCATCTCCTCTTCCTTCGACACTATCTGCATAGCGCGTCCGCCCAGCACGAAGCTGGGACGCACAAGAACGGGATAACCTATATCCTTTGCGGCATTAACTCCGGCTTCCACATCGGTCACTGCAACACCCTTCGGCTGAGGGATGCAAAGATCCATCAGAACCCTTTCGAACGCGTCGCGGTTTTCCGCCCGCTCGATCGCATCGCATCCGGTTCCTATTATCCTGACTCCGTACTCCAGAAGAGGCTCTGCGAGGTTTATCGCGGTCTGTCCGCCGAGTATCGCTATGACACCTTCAGGCTGCTCCGTCTCGATAATGTTGACGACATCCTCGACACACAGCGGTTCGAAATAGAGCTTGTCGCTTGTTGTGTAATCTGTCGATACCGTCTCAGGATTGTTGTTGATGATTATGGCTTCATATCCGAGCTCTTTTATCGTCTTGACCGCATGAACTGTCGAATAGTCGAATTCAACCCCCTGTCCGATCCTTATGGGCCCCGAGCCGAGCACGATTATCTTCCTGTCGGATGTAACGACCGATTCATTCTCGTCCTCATACGTCGAATAGAAATACGGAACGTACGATCTGAACTCAGATGCGCAAGTATCTATCATCTTATAAACGGGCATTATGCCGTGTTCTTTTCTGAGGTTGAAAATCTCATGCGCGCTCATCTTCCATATATCGCCGATACCGCGGTCCGAAAATCCCATCTGCTTCGCCATTTTCAAGGTTCCGATGTCGTTCACATTCTTGGCGAGATTTTTCTCCATGGCGATGATGTTAGAAAAAATGCTGACAAAGAATCTGTCTATTCCGGTTTTTTCTGAGATCGCTTCTTCATCGGCATCGCGGCGCAGCATCTCTGCTATCGCATATATCCTGTCATCGGTTCCTATTCCGATGTATTCGAAAAGCCTGTTGTCATCCCAGTCATCGAACTTGTCGATGTGAAGATGATACGCACCCGCCTCAAGGCTTCTTACCGCTTTCAGCAGGCTTTCTTCTATCGAGCGTCCGACGCTCATCACCTCGCCCGTCGCCTTCATCTGCGTTCCGAGACTGTTGTTAGCATCTGCGAACTTATCGAACGGGAACCTCGGCATCTTCGTGACGACATAGTCCATAGATGGCTCAAAAGCGGCAACCGTGTTTGCAAGCTCGATCTCCTCAAGCCGCATTCCGACGGCTATCTTGGCCGACACCCTCGCTATCGGATATCCGCTCGCCTTAGATGCGAGCGCCGATGATCTCGACACCCTGGGATTGACTTCGATCAGATAATAGTTGAATGAATCAGGATCGAGCGCGAACTGGACGTTGCACCCGCCTTCGACTTTCAGCGCACGGATGATTTTCAGAGCGGAGCTCCTCAGCATCTGATAGTCCTTGTTCGTCAGTGTCTGCGACGGGCATACTACGATCGAGTCGCCGGTATGTATCCCGACAGGGTCGATGTTCTCCATGTTGCAGACCGTTATGGCGGTGTCGTTCGCATCCCTTATGACTTCATACTCTATTTCCTTATAGCCCTTGACGCTCTTCTCTACCAGCACCTGATGGACGGGGGAAAGCGCGAGGGCGTTCTTCATGATCTCGCGAAATTCCTCCTCGTTGTCGGCAAATCCGCCTCCGGTTCCTCCGAGCGTATAGGCAGGACGCAGAACGAGCGGGAAACCGATCTCCTTTGCGGCAGCAAGTCCTTCTTCCATCGAACCTGCTATCATCGAGGGCAGGATAGGCTCTCCGATCTTCTGGCACAGTTCCTTGAAGAGCTCTCTGTCTTCCGCCATCTCGATGCTCTCTATCCTCGTTCCGAGAAGCTGCGCATTGCATTCTTCCAATACGCCCTTTTTCTCGAGAGCTACCGCGAGGTTAAGTCCTGTCTGTCCGCCGATGCCGGGAAGTATCGCATCGGGGCGCTCCATCCTGATTATCTTCGCTATGAACTCGAGCGTGAGCGGCTCCATGTATACCTTGTCCGCTATGACTTTATCCGTCATGATCGTTGCGGGATTAGAATTGCAGAGCACTACCTCATAGCCCTCCTCGCGAAGCGCTAAGCACGCCTGCGTACCCGCATAATCGAACTCTGCGGCCTGTCCGATGACTATCGGCCCCGATCCTATGACGAGAATCTTTTTTATATCAGTTCGTTTTGGCATTCATTCTCTCCTTATCCCTGCATGCCCGACGGTATTATGTGTCTGAAGAACCTGTCGAAAAGATATGCACTGTCGCACGGTCCCGGAGCACTCTCAGGATGGTACTGGACGCTGAACAGCCTGTCGGTCCTGCACTCAACGCCTTCAACCGTATCGTCGAGAAGATTGACGTGGGTGACCGTAAGCCCCGTGCCTTCAAGGCTTGACGGCACGACCGCATACGAGTGGTTCTGCGATGTGATCTCTATCTTTCCCGTCGAAAGATTCTTGACGGGATGATTTCCGCCGCGGTGCCCGAATTTGAGCTTGTATGTCTTCGCACCGTATGCAAGGCATATGATCTGATGTCCGAGGCATATGCCGAAAATCGGAAGCTTCCCTTTCAGCTCTTTTATCGTCATGATCGCAGGCACGCAGTCCTCAGGGTTTCCGGGACCGTTCGATATGAACACTCCTGCGGGATCGTATCCCATTATCGTCTGCGCGTTCGTATCCCACGGCACGACGATGAGCGGAAGACCGTATGCTGACATCATGCGAAGTATGTTCTTCTTTATTCCGCAGTCGATGACGACGATCGGCTTTGTGTTTTTTGAAGTTTTAACAGATCCGAACTCGTACGGCCTGTCCGTGCCGGCTCTTTTTACCTGATCGGTTTTCGGCACGTGATCATGAAGCATCTCGAGCAGAAGATCGTTATCCTTTTCAGCGTCAGCTATAAGTCCCATGATGCTTCCGAAATCCCTGATGTGCCTTGTCAGCATCCTCGTATCGATTCCGGATATTCCGGCTATGCCGTACTTTTCCATCGTCGCCTCAAGTCCGCCGCCGCATCTGAAATTCGACGGGAATGTGCAGCAGTTCCTTACTATGAGCCCCGATATCTTCGGCACATCCGATTCAAAGTCGTCCGCGCATATTCCGTAGTTGCCTATGGCCGGATAAGTCATTACGACGGCCTGGTCGGTATAGGAAGGATCGGAAATGATCTCCTGGTATCCGACCATGGAAGTGTTGAACACGATCTCGGCGAACCTGTCGGTGCGGCTTCCGAAGCCGAAGCCTTCGTATACGCTTCCGTCTTCAAGTATTAGTTTTCTGTCCGGTTTCTTTTCCATTTCTGCTCCCATCATCTGCCTGGATTCTGGTCTGTTCATGATCATGGTTTTCATGTCATGCTTTCACAAAAGCATGACAGGCGTTACAGCACGGGATAATTCCCATCGAAGCATGCCCTGCACGTCGGCAGGTTATGCGTCATCTTATCAAGGTCTTCTATGTCGAGATACTCGAGCGAGTCCGCTCCTATCGTCTGCCTTATCTGTTCCTTTGTATGTCCGTTCGCGATCAGCTGCGAATTATCCGGCACGTCCGTTCCATAATAACACGGATGGAGGAACGGCGGCGATGAAATCCGAACATGCACCTCGAGCGCGCCGAATCTTCTCATCTCTTTTATTATGTTCGCAAGAGTTGTTCCGCGGACTATTGAGTCATCAGTCAGAACAACGCGCTTGCCCTTAACTACATCTTCTATGACACGCAGCTTTATCATCACTGCGCTCGTTCTCTCTTCCTGCGTCGGCTTTATGAACGTCCGGCCGACGTAGCTGTTCTTGGCAAACGCGCTCCGAAACGGTATTCCCGATTGTTCTGCATAGCCTGCTGCGGCCGTGAGCCCTGAATCCGGAACACCTGTCACAACATCGGCTTCGACCGGATAACGTCTCGCAAGCGATTTTCCGCCCTCGATGCGCGCGGCATAAACGCTTATTCCGTCTATCTTAGAATCAAGCCTGGCGAAATATATGTATTCGAAAATGCAGTGTGCCTTCTTTTCAGAACGGAGTATCTGTTTCGAGATGATCTTCCCGTCGGTGATCATAACCATCTCGCCGGGCTCGACATCCCTGACATAATCCGCGCCTATCGCACGTAGCGCTGTACTTTCGGATGCGCACACATGAATGTCTCCGATGCTTCCGAGGCACAGAGGTTTCAGGCCCCACGGATCCCTGATGCATATGAGTTTCTGAGGGCTTAATATAAGAAGCGCGAAGCCTCCCTTAAGAAGCTTTGAAACCTTTTCCGCGGCCTCCTCTATGGATGACGAATGCATCCTCTCCTCAGCGATCTTATATGCTATGACTTCCGAATCGGCGTTGCCTGAAAAGACGGCTCCCTCTTTTATGAGGCCGTCCCTTATCTCATCTATGTTTATGATGTTGCCGTTATGCGCGAGAGCTATCGTTCCCTTCGCATAGTTTATGAACACAGGCTGCGCGTTCTCCTTCGTGCTGCCTCCTGCCGTTGAATACCTGACGTGTCCTATTCCGATGTTGCCTTTCAGTTTCTCGAGATCCTCCCTGTGGAACACCTCGTTCACGAGCCCCATATCTTTATGTGCGCATATGTTGCCTATCGGTCCGCACGTGTCGCACACGACTATGCCCGCTGATTCCTGCCCTCTGTGCTGCAGTGCAGTCAGGCCGTAGTATATATACCCGGCTGCATTTATGTTCTCGCGGCTGTACACTCCGAATACGCCGCATTCCTCATGGATTCCGTCAAAGTCCATCTGCAGTCCTTCTTCCCATAAAAAAAGTGACGCCTCGCCTAAAGCGAAGCGCCATTGCTTCATCAACAAACAGTTTATTACTGATGGGCCGCCATGTCAATCCGTCTTATCATCATCTAATACGGAAGGGTCAACGAACGCCCAGTATGCAGGCTTTGCGTTGTAGCTGCCGTCAAAGAGCAGAGGATTCTGACCCTGCAGCCACGAGAACGTATCGACGATTCCCCAGAACGTTATACCCTGCACATCGATCCCGTCCTGCCTGAGGGCTTTCATAGTATCGTATATCGCCAGATAATACCGGCCCTGCCTCATGAATTCCTCCGGAAGTTTTTCACTCGTTCCGTCATAGAACATGCTCGGCTTCACGTCAAGCTCGGTGATCATTATCTTTCCCGCCGCCTCGGCGTACTCCCTTGCGGCCTCTTCTATCTGCTCTGCCGTCGGCGCGTTCACTGAGTAATGCCCCTGCATCCCGAAACCGTCAAGCCTTGTTCCCTCGGCGGACTTCACGTCATTGATGAGCGTGATGATGCCGCGCCTTTTCGTCTTGTCGCATTCATTGTAATCATTGTAATAAAGGTCAAGATCCGCAGGCGCATACTTATTGGCATATCTGAACGCGTTGATTATGAATTCATTGCTTCCGTAAACCTTCCACCAGCTTGATTTCGTCCCGTGTGTGCTGTCGGTAAGTGAATCGCTGCCCTGCTCGATGTCGCTGCGGTAGTTCCCGCCGCGGTCGCTTACCGCCTCATTGACTACATCCCATCCGTAGAACATTCCCTTATACTTGCTGTCATCCCCTGTATAGTACTCGAGCATCGATTTTATGTACCACTCAAGCCTCCTGTCCATCTCTTCCTTTGATACGTAGTCATTGTTCTTGTCGTATCCTTCATGGAAAAACCACTCAGGTGCCTGCGAATGCCATACGAGCACGTGGCCTCTGACTCTTATCGCGCGCTCTGGATTTTCGGCATTCCATGCCGCTATCATGTCAAGTATCGCATCGGCCCTCGAATGGTCGAGCTCGGGAACTGCGATCACTTCCCCGTTCAGCTCTTCATCATGGATGCTTCCATTTTTCGGGGCATCATTGCTATATCCGAACATCGCATCCATCTTGAGCTCGTTCTCGAGCGTCAGTGCATTGAAATGCTTCTTCGCAAGGTCCGTAAGCTGCTGATCATGTATTCCCATCGATCCGATGCATGCGCCGCATATCGCATTCTCTCCGAGTCCGTCAGAAGATGCTATCGAATCACGAAGCGCCGGTATGTCGCCCTGATTTTCATCCGCATCATTTTCTGCGGCATCGTTCTTAGTTCCGGGCTGTTCCTTCTCATTTTTCTGTGTATCATCCTCAATATCTTCAGAGCTTGTAACATCGGCAGCGCTTTCTGCCTTAGCATCTTCTTCAGGCTTTGAAACCGTATAAGATACGGACGCGCAAGCCGTCATGCTCACAGCTAGTGCGATCGAAATAATGACAGTGATCAGTTTTCTCATGATTTTCTTCCTTATCTTCTATTATTGACACTCTATTTCCTGTTTCCAATGGAGTGTTCTATATTATAATATCTCTTGCTTCCGATGGTCAATCGAACAAAAACCTGCATCAGCTATCCGATGCAGGTTTTCTTTTACGTCCTTTCTTTTTGCAGTCCGTCATGCCTTGAGCGGTGACGTCCTGTAGATTATATCGTCCCTTCCTGGGCCGTTGCTTATCATCGTGATCGGGTAACCGATATGCTTCTCGATGAATTCAATGTACTTTCTGCAGTTCTCAGGAAGCTGTTCATATTCGCGTATTCCGGAGATGTCGCATTTCCATCCGGGAAGAGTCTCATATACTGGCTTTGCAGTCTTGAGAAGCCTTGTTACAGGGAACTGAGTCGTAACCTTGCCTTCAATCTCATATCCGGTGCATACGGGTATCTCATCGAGATAGCCGAGAACATCGAGCACCGTGAAGGCTACATCGGTTGTCCCCTGAAGACGGCATCCGTATTTTGATGCAACGCAGTCAAACCAGCCCATCCTTCTAGGACGTCCTGTAGTAGCACCGTACTCGCCGCCGTCGCCGCCACGCTTCCTGAGCTCTTCGGCAGCAGCCTCATCCTCGATCTCGCTGACGAATTCGCCTGCGCCTACGGAAGATGAATAAGCCTTGCACACGGAGATGATCTGCTTTATCTCATAAGGCGGGATACCGCATCCGACTGCGCCGTATGCCGCTATAGTATTCGAAGAGGTGACCATCGGATATATACCGTGGTCGCAGTCCTTGAGCGTTCCGAGTTGTCCTTCGAGAAGAACGGTTTTTCCTGCTTTTATCGCATCCTGCACGTATGAAGAAACGTCGCACACATACGGACCGATCATTTCTTTGTACTGCATGAGCGTTCTGTATGTTTCATCGGCATCGATGGGAGGCTTGTGGTACAGATGCTCAAGAAGAACGTTCTTCTGAACTGATACGCTTTCGATCTTTTCACGAAGGTTTTCTTCGCTGTCCCAGAGATCGCTCACCTGGAAACCGATCTTGGCGAACTTGTCTGAATAGAAAGGTGCGATTCCTGATTTCGTCGATCCGAACGATCTTCCTGCAAGACGCTCTTCCTCATATTCGTCGAACTTTATATGGTAAGGCATTATGATCTGCGCGCGCTCCGATATGAGTAATATCGGCTTCGGAACGCCTTTTGCGACTATGTTGTCGATCTCGCTCATAAGTATCGGTATATTGAGCGCAACTCCGTTTCCGATGATGTTAACGGTGTTCTCATTGAATACTCCGGACGGAAGAGTATGGAGCGCGAATTTTCCGTACTTGTTCTTTATCGTATGTCCGGCATTCGCTCCGCCCTGGAATCTGATCACGACATCGGCGTTCTGCGCCAGCATGTCCGTTATCTTTCCTTTTCCTTCATCGCCCCAGTTGGCACCGACAACTGCTTTGACCATATTGATACCTCCAACCTTTTATGCTCTGAAAAATAAAAGGGTGCCATAACCCTGCTATGACACCCTCGCCCAAAGAAGAATATATATCCCGCGGACTGAAAAGTCAACAGAAAAGTAGGCATTTCACATCGATCACTCAAAAAGCGCCGTCGAATAGTATCTGTCTCCGCTGTCGGGAAGAAGCGCTACGATCGTCTTGCCCTTGTTCTCAGGTCTCTTCGCAAGCTCTATCGCTCCGTAGAGAGCAGCTCCGCTCGATATACCGACTGAAATGCCTTCCTTCTTAGCAAGGAGCTTAGCGGTATCGAATGCGGCCTGGTTCGGTGCCTTGAAGACTTCATCATATACCTTCGTGTTGAGAACATCGGGTACGAAGCCTGCGCCGATTCCCTGTATCTTATGAGCTCCACTCCTGCCTTCCGACAGAACCGGTGAATCCTCGGGCTCAAGCGCAACGACCTTGACGGCAGGATTCTGCTCCTTGAGGTACTCTCCCGTTCCTGTAACGGTACCGCCCGTTCCTACGCCGGCGATGAAGATGTCTACTTTCCCGTCCGTATCGTTCCAGATCTCGGGGCCCGTTGTAGCTTTGTGGATCGCAGGATTGGCGGGATTGACGAACTGTCCGGGAATGAATCCTCCGGGAATCTCTTTAGCAAGCTCCTCAGCTTTTGCTATCGCGCCCTTCATTCCCTTCGCACCTTCCGTAAGAACGATCTCTGCGCCGTATGCCTTAAGGATGTTCCTTCTCTCAACGCTCATTGTCTCGGGCATCGTGAAGATCGCACGGTATCCTTTTGCTGCAGCTATGGATGCAAGTCCTATTCCGGTGTTGCCGCTCGTAGGCTCGATTATGACCGATCCTTCCTTGAGCAGCCCCTTCTTCTCAGCATCCTCGATCATCGCATTCGCGATCCTGTCCTTTACGGATCCTGCAGGATTGAAATACTCGAGCTTAACGAGAACCGTAGCCTCAAGGCCGAGTTCCTTTTCAATGTTCTTAACCTCAACGAGAGGCGTGTTACCTATGAGTTCAACTGCGCTTTTATATATTTTCGACATGATTTTTATCCTTTCCCTTTCTATGAATTATTATGATTATGCTACGCATTGAATGCATTTTCAAGGTCGGCGATTATATCGTCTATATGCTCTGTTCCGATCGACAGGCGGATCGTGCCGGGATTGATCCCCTGATCCTTCAGCTCCTCTTCGGAAAGCTGCGAATGAGTCGTTGTAGCCGGATGGATGACGAGACTCTTTACGTCAGCTACGTTAGCCAGAAGAGAGAATATCTTGAGGTTATCTATGAACTTCCAGGCTGCTTTCTGACCTCCCTTTATATCGAAGGTGAAAATCGAACCGCCGCCGTTCGGGAAGTACTTCTGATAAAGAGCATGATCCGGATGATCCGGAAGCGAAGGATGATTGACTTTCTCAACCTTCGGATGCTTTGAAAGATACTCAACGACCTTCTTCGTGTTCTCTGCATGTCTCTCGAGTCTGAGTGAGAGAGTCTCAACACCCTGAAGAAGAAGGAATGCGGAAAACGGTGCAATGGTCGAGCCCGTATCCCTGAGCAGAATCGCACGGATGTATGTAACGAATGCGGCCGGACCTACGGCATCATAGAACGATACGCCATGATAGCTGGGGTTGGGGGCGGCGATGTTCGGATACTTTCCTGAAGCCTTCCAGTCGAACTTTCCTGACTCAACGATTATACCGCCGAGCGTTGTTCCGTGTCCGCCGATGAACTTCGTTGCGGAATGAACAACAATGTCCGCACCGTGCTCGATAGGTCTTATAAGGTAAGGTGTTCCGAATGTGTTATCAACAACTACCGGAAGACCATGCTTATGAGCGATAGCAGCAACCGCATCGATATCGGGAATGTCGCTGTTCGGATTTCCGAGCGTCTCAAGATATATTGCCCTCGTATCGTCTTCTATTGCATCCTCGACTGCCTTAAGATCATGGGCATCGACGAACGTTGTTCTGATCCCGTACTGCGGAAGCGTATGTGCGAGAAGGTTGTAGCTTCCTCCGTAAATTGTCTTCTGTGCAACGATATGTCCGCCGTTTGCGGCAAGCGCTTCTATTGTATAAGTGATAGCTGCGGCTCCTGATGCGACCGCGAGTGCTGCGCTTCCGCCTTCAAGCGCGGCAAGTCTTTTCTCAAGAACATCCTGTGTCGAATTCGTAAGCCTTCCATAAATGTTACCTGCATCTGCGAGACCGAAACGGTCTGCGGCGTGCTTGCTGTTGCGGAAGACGTATGATGTCGTCTGGTAGATCGGGACCGCTCTTGCGTCCGTTGCGGGATCGGGTGATTCCTGTCCTACGTGCAGCTGAAGTGTTTCAAATCTGTAATCGCTCATTTTATTTCTCCTTTTCTGATCATCTGATCTGCTGTTTCAGTTTTCTGTCCGTTTCTGTTTTCCTGTTTCAGATATTGGTTAATATACATCCGACATATGGGCATTAAAAAACCGGGAATGCGAAATTCCCGGGCTGCGGTTCAATGCATCATAGCTGCAGATCAGCATCCGCATCGTTTGTTCGGACGCAGACAGTGCCTGCTCCGGCCGCAATTCGAGCCCGGGCAAGTAAGACAACACCATATTTTGTCATGAAGGTTGTTCGGTCTTATATACATTGTCTGTCTCCTTTCTTCCACCATATTCGGTGAAGCGTTTTCTGTAATATAGCACTATTAACCTACTATGTCAATAGGTGTTTTGAAAAAATTTTTTTACGGCTCTCCGGTCGTCATACGGTTTATGAACCTGACCCTGGAAAGAACGGCTATAAGCGTGTTTCCGAGAATGATGCAGGTGACGGCCTGTACTGCATTGCTGACTATCGACGCCGCTGCCGCCATCCCGTATCCGAGCACCGCCGACTCATATGCGAAGTATCCGACGATCATGACGATCTCTGCCGCGATACTGCTGCTGACATACGCAAACGGAAGCGGAATGTTCTTTTTGTGCACGGCCGAAAAAACAAGCGTGCAGACAACGGCCATCAGGCCTTTGATGATAGCGGTTCCCGGAACATACGCCGGATAACCTGACAGAAGATCCGCAAGAGCCGAACCGACGAGTGCCGCAAGAGCTCCGTAAGGGTTGCCGAGAAGCCATGCGGAAATGAGCACCATCGAATCACCGATGTTCACATATCCGTTCGTGCCGAGCGTCGGAACCTTGATCACCATAGTCGCGATCGTCGTCATTGCCGCAAGCATCGATGCGGTCACGATAAGCTGAAGCTTTCTGTTCATAACGTTTTCCTCCTTTCTGTATTGTTAACGGGTGATCCGTTTCGAATGTTATATCACAAACATATGACGGATGCAAGACTTCCTCTGTTGCCTTTCGTTCCCCTGTGCGAAAAATATTCCAGGGGATGGCACATCGTACAGTTTCCCACGGTATCAATGTTTTCAGGCCGTACCCCGAGTGCTTCGAGCCTTCGCCGGACGACTCCCCGCAGGTCCAGCATGAATTTTTCTCCTCGGGCATCATAGTAGTTTTCTATATCGCTGCCTATGAGGATCCGCATAGCATCAATGACTTCAGATCCGACTTCAAAGCAGCACCTGTCGATCGCAGGACCGATGGCCGCACGTATGTTGCTCGGCTTCGAACCGAGAGATTCAAGTGCGGACACTGTGTTCTTTTCTATGTCGGCGGCCGCACTCCTCCATCCGCAGTGCACAGCACCGATAGCTCCGGCTACAGGATCGTGAAGAAGAAGCGGTACGCAGTCGGCGGTAAAAATCGCAAGCGGAATGCCCGGCTCAGCCGTAACATATCCGTCGCACACATTCATCTTCCCTTTTCCGTATGCAGGACGTATATCCTTCTTTCCCGCGATGACAACATTGTTCCCGTGAACCTGCTGTCCGCACACGAAGCTGCGGCTTCCGATCCCGGCAGAATCAAGGAAGCGGTTCCAGTTCTCAATGACTCTTGACTTCTCATCGCCGCGGTTCATGCCGAGGTTCAGCGTTGCGAACATACCGTCGCTGACACCGCCCGTTCTTGTCGAAAATCCGTGCGGACACTTTATGAGCGGGGATTTCAGCGTTCTGATCTTTTCAGTAAGATCCTCGCACCTTATAAGCTTCTCGCCTTCGTATTCAACGAGCATGTCTATCCTGTCCTTTCCGTTAAGGAGCGGAGTCAGGAAATACTTATCGCCTTCCCATGTCGGAAGCGACAGCACCTTGTCGGCGGCTACCCACTCAAGCTCGCCTTCGTCACAGTCAGTCTTCAGCTCTCCGGTAAAACCGGTCGCCGAGAACAGGTACATATCCTCATTTTCCCATGTATCGGAAATGAACTTGACAAGCCCGTGAATATGATAGTCAGTAAGCGTAAGCCCCGTCTCCTCATACACTTCCCGGATGACGCACTGTTCGGCGGTCTCATTTTCCTCGAACTTCCCGCCGACACCTATCCATTTGCCTTCATTGAGGTCATTTTCCTTGCGGTTACGGTGTATCAGAAGATATTCGTTATTCTCATTTTTTATGTAGCACAGTGTTGAATCCATGTCAGAGATTATACCACCTCACATGCGTATCGCCTACCTGTATTGTTTTCTTTATTATGGAATTATTGTATAATCACGTTTATGGATAAGACATGGGATAATGCGATCAAGCAATATGACAGAATGACAAAGGTACCTGTTCAGAAGCTCGTCATAACTCTTGCGATACCTACCATTCTGAGCATGATGGTGACAACAATATACAACCTCGTTGACACGGCATTCGTCGGACGCCTCGGTACTTCGGCGAGCGGCGCGGTCGGTGTCGTATTCGGTTTCATGTCCATACTCCAGGCTTTCGGATTCATGTTCGGACAGGGCGCAGGAAGCCTTCTTTCGAGAAAGCTCGGGGCAAAAGATCCGCACACCGCTAGCATCATAGCTTCGACAGGGTTTACGGCGTCTTTCGTTTGCGGTGCCATCATAGCCATTCTCGGATTCGCTTTCGAAGACAGTCTGATAAACATCCTCGGCAGCACTCCGACGATCGCTCCGTATGCAAAATCATATCTCAAATACATCATGATCGTCGCGCCCTTCTGTTCTTCAAGCTTCACGCTCAACAACATGCTCCGCTATGAGGGAAAAGCGAATCTCGGCATGATCGGCCTGCTTACAGGCGGAATACTCAACATAGGCGGCGACGCTCTTTTCATCTTCGGAATGAATATGGGGATAGCGGGTGCGGGCCTTTCCACTGCGATCTCGCAGGTGATAAGCTTCACCCTGCTTTTCTATATGTTCATGTCCAACAGGACTCAGTCCAAACTGGCATTCAAAAATATACATCCCATGAACGGCATGCTCGCGGAAATTGCAGGCGTCGGTCTTCCTTCGCTCCTGCGTCAGGGACTCGGGAGCACTGCAACGATTCTCGTCAACTTCAAAGCCGCAAGATATGCGGGCGATGCAGGCGTGTCCGCAATGACGATAGTGACCCGTGTATCTTTCTTCCTGTTCGCGATAGCTCTCGGTATCGGCCAGGGATTCCAGCCGGTGTGCGCGTTCAACTACGGAGCCGGAAAATACAAGCGTCAGAGAGACGCCTACAAGTTCACGATAATCCTGTCGGAAATAGTTCTCGCGGTGCTCACCATTTTCGCCATGATCTTTCCTGAAGAGCTTGTCAGGCTGTTCAGAGATGATCCCGAAGTCGTAGTCATCGGTACGCGCGCATTAATGCTTCAGTGCGTAGCGCAGATTTTCCTGCCGCTCATCATGGTAACAGAGATGCTCATGCAGTCGAGCGGAAAAAAACTCCCCGCCGCAGTTCTGTCATCACTGCGCGGGGGTATTCTGTTCATTCCGCTCCTGCTGATCCTTCCTTCACTGCGAGGCCTTGCAGGTGTACAGGAAGCTCAGCCGCTTTCATATATTCTCGGCGTTTTGCCCGCCATCATAATGGCGAGATGGTTCTTCTCTAAGACGCCGAAAGAGGATATGCCCGAATAGCTTCTACCTTTCGCTTGCGAGGAAGAAAAGCGCGAGCGTGCCAGGACCTGAATGGGAACCTATCACCATTCCGACCTCGGTGATGAGCGCGCATTCCTTTCCGCCTCCTGCGATGATCAGGCTCTCGAGCTCTTTCGCATCATCAAGGCAGTCTCCGTGAGAAATGAAATACGTTCCGTCCTTCGGATCGATGGCGGTATCGAAATACTTCTTCGCTATCGACTTCAGCGACTGCGCCCTTCCCCTGACCTTCATCATGTTGATAAGATGTCCTTCGTTATCGACATGCATAACGGGCTTTATTCCGAGCACACCGCTCGCGAACGCGGCTGCCGCGCTCACTCTTCCGCCCCTTTTCAGATACACGAGGTCCTCAACCGTGAACCAGTGCGCGATCTTAAGAAGCATGTCCTTTACGTATTTTGCATTCTCATCTATATCTGCGCCGGCCTTCTTCTTTTCGACCGCATAATACAGTATCAGTCCCTGTCCTGCTGACGCGGCAAGCGTATCGATCGTGATAAGCTTTCTGTCGGGATATTCCTCACGCAGCTCCTTCGCCGCCATTTCTGCCGAATTGGACGTAGCTGAAATTCCTGACGAAAATCCTAGGTAGAGTACATCCTTTCCGTCCCTTAATACATATTCGAAAAGTTCCTTGAAGCTCTGAGAATTGACGGCGCTCGTCTTGCTGACCTCGCCTTTTCTCATCCTTCCGTAGAACTCGCTCATCGTCATCTCGCCTTCAGCATGTTCTATTCCGTCCTCGAACTGAAAAGACAGGCCGCAGAATCCGACTCCCCATTCCCTCAGAGTCCTGAAGCTTATATCGCATCCGCTGTCCGTCATGATAACGTAATCGTTCATAAAACCTCCAATAAATTTTGTGTGAACAATCAATCTAATCTTCTATATTAGATTAGCAAGAGTATGTCACTATGTCAATATAAAATAAGATGATGAAATCTAGTGTTATAAATGATATAATGACAGAAATGACCCCTCGCGCCCTTATGCGCCGAAAGGATAAGGTATGAACTACAACAAAGAACTCGTTGCCGGCAAGCTCCGCCGGTGGGAAAAATACTTAGAGGACTTCAAGCTTCCTTCGTGGAACGACATTCCGAACATAGGACTTTACATGGAGCAGGTGATAATCCTCCTGAAGGAATATCTCGACTACCTTCCGCCCGAGCTGAAGGATGAGCAGATAATCACCGCGGCCACGATAAACAACTATGTCAGGACGAAGATCATGCCTGAGCCCGTGAAGAAGAAATACTACAGGGTTCACATCGCTTATCTCGTCATGATCTGCACGATGAAACAGATCCTGCCGATCGCGGTCATAACGAAGATAATCCCCACGGAAAACCCGGAGGATAAGGTCAGGGAAATATACGACAGGTACTCAGAAAGGCACAAACAGACAGTTCAGTATTTCCTGAAGCAGATACGTCTTCTTGCCGGACCGATACTCGACCATAAGGACATTATCGAGGAAAGCACGGCAGAGACCGAGGATCTTATCATAATGTGCACGATTTCCGCCGGTTTCTCAAAGCTTCTTGCCGAAAAGCTTCTTCTGCTCGACGGCAAGGACTTAACGGACGGAGGCAGCATAGAAATAAGAAAGAGGTAACACGCGGTTACCTCTTATGTTTTTCTCTTTTTTCCTTGTACATTTCCTGATCGGCCAGCTCGATGAGCGCGCTGAGCGGTTTGTCATTGTCGTAAGGCACCATGTGGAATCCGATGCTCGCATCCAGCTTATATGGTTTGCCGCTCTTCTTATTGACCTCTTCCATGGCCTTGCGGATCCTTACGACATCTTTTTCTACTTCATCCTCTGAAAGACCTTTTCCGAATACAACGAACTCATCACCGCCGTATCTCATCAGAAGCTCTTCCTTGTTGCGGTTCTTGCGAAGGACATCAGCCATGTCGCATATCATGTGGTCTCCCGTTTCATGTCCGTATGCGTCGTTGACATTCTTGAGCCCGTCAAGATCAAGGAACAGGAAATACATATCCTCCTGCGTCTTGCGCGCTTCTTTAACTATCTCTTCCGAGAACTTGAAGAAGCCTGCACGGTTATATACATGAGTCATAGGATCGAACACCCACATTTCATCGAGCGTTCTTATCATCTTCTGCATCTTCTGGACGTTGTTGACCTGCTCGAGCGCGCTTGACAGCGTCATCATGAGCACTCTGTAGAATTCAGAGAAAAGAGGCATCGTGGAGTTGCGGATTATGGCAAGTCCGTAGAATTTCTCCCTGTAGTGGAGACTGTACAGAATATAGAAATGTCCGCCGACGTTCGGATCGAACCTCGGATGACGGTCTTTAATGTATTCTTTCGTCACCGGTCCGAACCGTCCGTTATAATAGTTCACTCCGGCGGTCACGCTTATGTCGGGTCCTTCTGCATCCTCTTCGCCTATAACGAGGCAGAATGCGTCGCCTCCGAGATCGGGAACACGGGGTTTCAGCGATGTACATATATCTTCCGGAGACTGCGCATTAGTCAGCTCGACATTCAGCTCGCTGACCATCTCCGCGTATCTTGCCTCGCGAAGATGGTTCCTTGAATACTGATTGATCACGAGCCTGTGGTTTACAGGACGTACCGCTGAGCAGCCGCAGCTCTCGGCGAATACCGGTTCAGACTCGATGACCGGATTTTTATCGTATTCCTTGCCTTCAAGGCATTTTATGATGTTATTGTACGCCGTCTTTCCGATCTTTTCTTCGAATCTGTTGACGGATGTTACTCTCGGGTAATGGTTCGCCGCCTCGAAAATATTATCGTATCCGGACAGTATCGTATCTTCCGGCACTTTTATCCCGCGGTCTGAGAGCGCATAGAACGCGCCGAGCGCCATCTGGTCGTTCGCGCACACGTACGCATCGGCCTCGAGCAGACCCTTGCTTTCGAAATACTTAACTGCGGCCCTGCCGCTTCTTGCATAATAATCTCCGGTATAGCAGCGTTCCTTGTCTACGCTCATCCCGGCCCTTATCATTTCCATTTCGAACACGCGCTTACGTGTAACAGAATCGAACGAGTCCTCGGGACCGCTTATGAAATTCACGGTCTTTATATGATGTTCGCCTATCAGATGCTTTGAAAGCTTCTGCATCGCAGATTCGTTATCGCTGCTGACGTTTATCATTCCCGGGATATGGCAGTCTATCGAAGCTGAAGGCTTGTTCTGATCAAGTATCTTTGATATGAGCTTCGTCCTGATCTTAGCGGAATATATGCTCTCCGCATAAATGATGAAACCGTCATAGACTGAAAAATCATCATACAGCATCGCCGCGGATTCACCCTTGTTGAATTCATCATCGACTGCGAGCGTTAAGCAGTAAACGATGACATTGTTGCCATCGGCTTTTGCCGCATCGACTATTCCCTCTAGTACTTTACGCTGCGTATCAAGCTGAAGTTCACCGAGAAAAACCGCGAGATTGTACATTTCAGTTCCCCATCATTTTCGATCTTGCCGCTGCCGCATTCGCACACTGGCTGCCGGCAATGTTGAGCGCCGCCTGATTGTAATGGCATCCGTCCGTAAGATAAGTCTCGGGAAGATTTCTGAGCGCATCCGACCCGAGCGAAAAGCGCGGATCCTGCGCGCACAGCTCTATCTGTGCCGCGATGACATTATCATAGGTTCCCGGAAGCCCTGCATATCGTCCGATCGTTATAACGAACACCTGATCAAGACCCTTTGCGAACAGATTCGCGAAAACATTCGAAAGTCCGACCTTGTAATCGTTCATGGCGATGTTCGCCACTCCGTCCGTCTCGCCCTGGAGCCATACAACGTATGATCTGCGGATGGCTACGTGATTGGAGTTGCACCATGCCTTTATCATATCATATTTCTGCGAAAGTTCTCCCTGCACTTCAGCACCCTGCCAGTAACCGATCGATGATCCGCCCCTTGCGGCCGAAAATGCGAGTACAGGCACTCCCGTACTGTTATAATACGTGTTCATGAATGCCGATGCAAGAGATCCGCCGCGAAGTGCCGGAAGATCGCACAGATATCCGTTTGAGTATATCCCGAACGGCTCTGTCATCGGATACATTCCCGTAGGACACGTTCCGTATCTGAATTCATAGCCTGTATCTACCGCAACTGCCGGTGCGGCTGCCGCATTACCGCCTCTGCCGGACATATTGCTCTGTCCTGCGAAAATCACGAGATCGACCGTCTTGAGAGGCTGAACTGCGGGCGCCGCCTCTGGTGTAGGTTCCGGTGTCGGATCTGCAGCTTCAACGGGAACCGTTGAAGGTGCCACCACTGGCGTCGGTGTTGGTGCTTCAGTTGGAACCGGTGTCGGAGCAACCGTCGGTTCCGGAACAATTGTCGGAGCCGGTGTTGGAACGGCAACGTCGGCATAGGCAATACATGTGCTTCCTATGGCAAGCACCATGGTAAAAACTATAAGTATCAATGATTTTTTCATAAACGGTAAAACCCCTGTAAATATTTATATTCCCAGGAAACGCAGAAGCGCCGGCATCAGCTCGTTCGCCTCGCTCCGTCCTATCTCATACGTCTCGCGCATGACGAGAGGATCATGGCAAACATGGCCGAGCGGCAGAGGCGATTTCGGACAGATCACGAAATTGCTTCCTGCTTTTTCCTGTCTTAAGCAGTATTCAAACTGCTCATTGTAAGCGATGTGCCTTACGGACATAGCCTTAACAAGATTCGGATAATCCCTGTATTTAAGCTTTATGAGCGGCAGCGTCCTGTCCTGTTCCTTGCGGTATCCGCGCGGCTTTGTGAGGATGGTGACATTTCTCTCGCAGCCAAGTGCCTCAGATGCCTTAAGAGGTATCGAGTCGGAAATCCCGCCGTCGAGATATTTTCCGCCGTCTATAGTAACGATGTTGGACACGAGCGGCATTGACGAGCTGGCGCGCATCCATTCAAGCTCTTCGTAGCTTGCATCCTTCATCTGATGGTACCCGGCCTCACCCGTTTCCACGTCGGTAACGACAACATAAAAAGGAATGCCGGATTGTATGAAAGCGCCTTCATCAAACTTATCAAGCTCCATCGGAAGCGTGTGGTAACAGAACTGCGCACCGAACATATCTCCGGTACGGATCAGCGAAGAGACGCTGCAGTATCTCTTGTCCTTCGCATATTTCATGTTATAGCGGATCGTCCTGCCGATCTGCCCCGATACATAATTGCAGCCGAAGCAGGCACCGGCGCTAACGCCGATCACATTATCAAACCTGATGCCGTTTTCCATGAAGACATCGAGCACACCTGCGGTGAAAATCCCGCGCATCGCTCCGCCTTCAAGTACAAGTCCCGTCATATGACAAACTCCGCCGCTTCGCGCATATTTGTTATTTCCGCCTGATCCACCATTCCGCCGAATTCGCCGTCGAGATTCCACGGAATAGGTTCATCGGATTCTATCGTAATCCTTGAGCATTTGAAACAGATGACATTATCTGATTTTTTCCTTCGGTCGAGTATAGCGGGCGCGATCGAATTGAATTCGAATAAATTCTCCCACTCTTTCACGAGCATGACCTCGAAAAAACCGTCATCGAGCTTGACGTCAGGCCCCGGAATGGCTTTGATGCCGCCGACCGAATCTGAGTTCATGATGAGCCCGACTATGAAACTGCCGATGATCTCTTCATCATCATACCTTATCTTAAGGGGGATGGACCGGGCGTTCGGAAGCCTTTTTACTGCCTCGGCAAGGTATGCCGTATATCCGAAAATATTCTTCATGCCCTGATCCGTTTCATATGTTACGTCCGTAAAAAGCCCGAAAGCGGCGACATATACGAAGTATCTGGAATTAAACCTCCCTATGTCGCATCGAAATGTCCTGTCCGAAGATGCGGTCAACGCCGCTTTTCTTATCATTCTCGGAATCCCGAGACTTCTGGCAAAATCATTCGTCGAGCCTGTCGGAAGATATCCTATCGGAACTTTTACGCCTGCTGACATTATCCCCGTTACGATCTCGTCTAGTGTCCCGTCGCCTCCGGCGCACACGATCCGGTCATATTCAGACGCATACTGCGTAGCGGCCACTTCGCCGTCGCCCTGGCACTGAGTCGGATAGACCGTAACTCTGTATCCGCTCTTCGTGAAAATATCCACTATATCACCGACATGGTTGCCGATGCTGGCCTTTCCGGCCTTCGGATTGTATATGAACAGCAGATTTTTCATAAGAAAAATTCTATCATATATGGTATAATATATCCATATTTTTTGTCTGAAAGGAGAAAGACAATGCAAGAATTAATAGCTTTTCTTATTGTCCTTTTTATCATCATCATCTTCTGCGTAAGATGCATCTGCATCGTTCCGCAGGCGAATGCGTGGGTAGTGGAATTTCTCGGAAAATACCATAGCTCCTGGGCTGCCGGACTCCACTTCAAGGTCCCGTTCTTCTACAGGATCGTCAAGAAGGTTTCATTAAAGGAACAGGTTGCGGATTTCGAACCTCAGCCCGTTATCACGAAGGATAACGTTACGATGATGGTTGACTCGGTCGTATTCTTCTCTGTATTCGATGCAAAGCTCTTCACATACGGAGTTGAGCGTCCCATAGCCGCTATAGAGAATCTTTCAGCAACGACGCTCCGTAACATAATCGGAAGCATGACGCTCGATGAGACTCTCACGAGCCGTGACGATATCAACTCGCAGATCACCGCGATACTTGATGAAGCGACTGATAAATGGGGAATCAAAGTAAGCCGTGTCGAAGTCAAGAACATCATGCCTCCGCAGTCCATACAGGATGCGATGGAGAAGCAGATGAGAGCCGAGCGTGAGAAACGTGAAGCGATCCTTACAGCTGAAGGTAAGAAGCAGTCCGCCATCACTCTTGCAGAAGGTGAAAAGCAGGCGGCAATACTCCGTGCAGAGGCCGTCAAAGAACAGCGCATACGCGAAGCCGAAGGTGAAGCCGAAGCTCTGCTTGCAGTTCAGAAGGCAAAAGCCGAGGGTATCAGACTCATCAATGAAGCCAATCCTACAAAGCAGTACCTTACGCTTCAGTCATTTGATGCAGTTGCAAAGATGGCCGACGGACAGGCCACGAAAGTTATCGTGCCGTCTGACCTTGCAAACCTTGCCGGTGCGATAACCGCACTTTCGGAGAGTGCTAAATCATGAGCGGTTTAGTATCGGTTATAATTATAGTCGGAATCTTCTTTCTGTTCATAAAACGGTCGTTGAAAATGAACGCTTCCTCTGAGCAGAAGAGCCAGTTTGCGCCGACGAGGCGGGCGAATGCAAAGCCCTCCGCTCCGAAATACACGAATTATAAGCCTCATGGGGACATAGTGAGCGTGAGCCGCGACATGGGCGATAAGAAGAACTCTTCTGTTCTTTGCGATGACAAAGCCAATGACTGGCTTGCGCAGCAGCTCCGTGATGAGCATAAGGCGTTCAAGGCAACGAGCGAGATGTTCGATCTGAAGATAGAGCATGCAAGTCATTGCGATGCAAGGCTTCTCGAGCAGTTCCACAGACGTAACTGCCAGGCAGGCGGTGTGGATCTTGCAAACGGATCAACTGCGAGAAAAGCGCCCGGGAATTCTTAGGATCAGATCGCGTATCCGCGTGAAGATTATGGATGAAATGTATGCGCAGAGAAAACTTGCCGGAACGGTGATGAAAAACCACCAGAATGCATTCACCGCACCCTGCACATGCTTTTTGACGTACTGGTAGATGATCGCGTCGTAGGCTCCCGCGAACAGGTATATCTCAAACGAAACGGCGCTTACCGATGCCAGTATCCGGCTTATGATTTTCGAGCCGATCTTAACATCATAAAGAAGAAGAAATATGCAGACGGTGCATACGGATATGAAAAACGTTCCGTATGTGCCGTCTGATACTGATATGAGGTTCCAGTCGAACACTCCGGTCGAAGTGAATTTCATGCTGATGAAGCCTTCCGCAAGAAGCGTGACAAAAAGAACAGCCGCAAGAACAAGCCTGTTTGCCCTCCATCTCCTGTCTCTTACCGCGATCCCGAGAAAATAGAACAGAACCGGATATATACCGGTAAAATATGCAGGCGCTATGTATTTCAGCACCGGATAGACTGTGCAGAGAAATACGAGTGTCGCTATGAGAATGTTCTGCTCTTTTTCGCTGAGAGCATACCATCCCTTATTGAGGAACGGAATGAGAAGGAATACACAGAGGTAAAGCCCCATGTACCAGGCGATCTGATAGTTGCCGAGATTTTTCAGCATATCGCCGAAGCTGTAAATCTTCCCGTATATCCTGTTGTACAGAAGCATCTTCATGACCGAGACAGCAACGTACGAAAAAATGAGCGGAACGGCTGCCATATAATGGTTCCTGTCCGCCTTCTTGTTCTTCTTGAAATAGCCCGTGAGCATGAAGAACAGCGGAACCGCCGTCACGAAGAGCCACCGAAGAGTTGTCATGATGAACATCTTCGTCCCCGCCATCGGTTCCTGATAGTAATCCATGTTAAGATAGAAATGCGCACCTACAACAAAGAAGCACGCAATAGTTCTGATAAGGTCCGGGCCGCTCTCGCGGCCTTTCTTTTCTGAAACGTTTTCAGTCATATCGTCATATCTTCCTTACAAACAGAAGTCCGAATGTTCCGGGACCTGAGTTAACAGCTATGGTCGGGGATGCCTTCTGGAAATAAATTTGCTTGAACACTACTCTCTTCTCAACGAGTTCTCTTATAAAGTCGAGATCCTTCTGCGTCAGGCCGACATATGTCACGAAAAGCATCTCGGTATCTATGTCGGAGACGGATCCGAGCGTGGAGTTGATGTACCTCTTCCATGCATATGCCCTGGAGCCGAAATAGAATCTGTATGTCACAAGCCTGCCGTTCTTCATGTCCAAGACGGGATGGAACAGCATCGCATTCCCTATTGCCGCGAGCCTTGTGCTGACCTGGCCGGAGTTTGCGAGATGATCGAGGTTGTCAACTATGAAACTGGTCTGAACCCGTTTCCTGTCATACGTCAGATTGTTTATGATCTCATCGACCGACAGCCCTTCAGAGACGTACCGGCAGGCCATAAGGACAATGAGGCCGAGTCCGCTAGAAAGATGATGCGAATCAAATACGGTAACGTTATTGAATGCGACCGCACCTTCAAACGCGTCGGAATATCCGCTGTTATTTATATAGCTTGACAGGTTTATATGTATGACATTGCTCGCCTTCGATATCGCCTTTGCAAAGAAATCCTCGTATTCCTTGGCCGAAGGTGCATGTGTTCTGGCGACATGCTTGTCGGTCATATAGTCGAGAAGACCGTCGGAATCGATCTCATCACCGTCACAGAATATTCCGTCTTCAGTCTCAACCTTATGCGGAATTATAGCGATATTGTATTCCGAAAGAAGAGACTTGGGAATATCGGCAACGCTCTCGGATGTTATCGCTATAAGATTCCTCTTCTTGCTCTCATCGAGCCAGGACATGCTGTTCTCGAGAATATTATCCTGACTGTGCGAAACGCTTACTTTCGATTTCGGCAGAAGCCTCATCAGTTCGGCTTCAAGTTCCTCGGCATTCACGGGCTTTATGAGATAACCGTCAAAGCCCTCGTCCGCATACAGCTTTCTCATCTCGCTTCCGCCGTTCGCTGTAAGAGCGATGACTTTCGCGGACTTGGAGGCTCCGCCGGTCTGACTCCTGATTTTTCGTAGACACTCTATTCCGTCCATCTCGGGCATGAGATGGTCCATGAAGATCACATCATATGTTTTCTCGAGCGTAAGTTCAAGAGCCTGCACGCCGTTCTCGGCAGTATCGATCATAACCTTCGTATCGCGCAGAAGCTTCTTTACGACCATGAGGTTTGATACGTTATCATCCACGGCGAGAATGTTCGCCTCAGGCGCCTCGAAGCTGCTGCGGTAACTGCCGGATGTGTTGGCTTTGTGCTTTTCTTCGAAGTTGATGTTGCCGATCGTAGAATAGTCGGTAACGGTCTGCGGAATCTCGACGACGAAAGTCGAACCCTGCGTATAAACGCTGTTGACCGAAACCTTACCGCCCATAAGGTCGGTAAGCTCTTTTACGATCGAAAGCCCGAGTCCGGTACCTTCGATATAGCGGTTTTCTTCCTCATCAACACGTTTGAACGCAGTGAAAAGATGCGGAATGCTTTCCTTCTTTATTCCAACACCGGTATCCTTCACCGAATATATGATATCCGCTTTTCCATCACTGATACCGGTGCATTCGATCGTGAGCGTGATCGATCCTTTCTTCGTATACTTGATAGCATTATTGAGTATGTTCATCAGGACCTGTTTGATCCTCACCTCGTCTCCGAAAAGCTCCGAAGGTATGTCAGGAGAAATCTCAACGTGGAATTCGAGCCCTTTCTCCTGGCAGCGCATCCACAGCATTCCGACTATCTCGGAAAGCATATCCCCCGGACGGTACGCCACGGGAGTGAGCTTCATCTGTCCTGACCTTATCTTGGACATATCAAGTATGTCGTTTATTACGTGAAGGAGCATGTTGCTGGCGGCACGTATGTTCGCGGCATCCTCTGCGACCTCATCCGACACCTTCTCGCGCAGTATCATCTCGTTGAGGCCTATTATCGTATTTATCGGAGTCCTGATCTCATGGCTCATGCTTGAGAAGAACCTGTTCTGCGCATTATTGAGGTCGCTTATCTCCTTCTTCTGAGCCTCGTAAGTAATGATCCTTTCTCTTACGGAGAATTCCAGATAATAGAACGAAACAACGAGCGCGACGCGGACTATGAGCATCGGAAGAATAGTCCCGCTGCCTGCAGATCTCTGTACGAGATCGTTGCCGAAATACATAAGCGAACCCATCATGAGAAAATCAGTAACAACGGCTATTCCGACATATGCAAGGGGGTGCATGTAAACACATAGCGGGATCGCCAGTGCGACGAGCCTGTACAGATTCGGAAGCGGCATGCCCGTATGAAGCGAACCGAGGATGGCCATTCCGATAGCCCACATGATAAGTGAAAATGCAAGCAATGGATTGAACCACTTCAGTATCTTGAATCTCTGTTCAAAATCCCGCCTGATATATGCGAGCATGGCCAGAACTACCAGCATCAGCGCGATGAGCAGCAGATACATGCATCTGTATCTCAGCAGATATTCTCCGTAGGCTTCCGATCTTGCGAATGACCTTATGAGCATGAGTATCCCGACGAATATGACGATCGGTGCGGCAACGCGCATCTTCTTTATCGAGGCTTCACAGACGAGCTTGTATATCTCCTTTTCATTTCCGTATGCCCCTTTTTCATGAAAGACGAACAGTAAAAAATCCTTGGCGGAAAGATTCATGCCCTCTCACCTCCTTCCGATGCATCGCCTTCGGGTCCGAATTCAAATACCACATCCGGATCCTTTGCGCCTTCGTCGGCGGAATCATCAGCTGAGGCCGTTAAGCTGCCGCTCTTTATAACGGAAAGCAGCTCGTCATACTCAGCGAGCATGGCCGAATGATTTTCATCTATGAATGAGCGGTTACCGTTCTTCGCGGCAAGCTCTAATTCTCTTGCGCTCTCTGAAAGGCTGAGCGCTCCTATCGTCTTTGACGTACTCTTTATCGAATGAACCTGTATCGCATAAGCGCCAAGATCCGATGAGGACAGAGCCTTTTCGATCATCTTCAGCTTATCGCCGGATTCCTTCGCATACTGCGCAAGAAGCGAAATATAGAAAGGCTTGTCGTTCTGGCAGTAGAAAAGTCCTTTTTCAGTATCGACTCCGATGTCCTCGAGCTTTTTCATCAGAGAATCCGGAGACTCATTTCCCGGTACATGAGCTGCCAAAGTATCCTTGGAAGTTTCTTTTACATCATGCACAGGAGCTGCCTGAGCAGGAAAACTTCCGGCATCAGCACTCTTTACGGTTTCTATCTTAACGAATACTGCAGGAAGGAGACGCCTCAACACTCTTTCAAGCTCGACGCGGTCAACCGGCTTTCCTACGAATCCGTCGAAACCTTCCTGCTTGAACATCTCTTTTGCGGTGCTGACTGCATTTGCCGTAAAGGCAACTATCGGAATCATGACTTTTTCCTTCGCTCTGTCAGTCCTTATTCTCTTCATTGCTTCGACGCCGTCCATGCCCGGCATCATATGATCCATGAATATCACTTCGTACTCGTTGTCCTGGCACAGCTTCACGGCTTCCATTCCGGACTCGCACGTAGTAACGATCATTCCGTACCTTCTGAACATCTCCGAAGAAACAATGAGGTTCATCGGCTCATCATCGACAACGAGCACTCTTGCATCAGGGAATGAAACGATCTCCGTTTCCTCTATTTCATCATCAGGCTTGCTATTGAGAACGCCCACAACAGGGAAGCAGTAGAACGGTTTCGGCATTATTCGGACACGTGAATGCGGCGGAAGCGTGATCTCGCCGGGATTTGCGATAACAGTAACGATTATCGTTCTGGCAAGATCCTCCATGATATCCGCAGCGCTCAGGTATTCCTCAGGGCCTGCGAAGAGATGCGTCAGTTTCTTGTTCTCGATAAGGGCCTGAAGCGCTTCGGTATTATCCACCCTGTGCATCGCAAATCCGAGTCCCTTCACGATGTTCCTGACCATCCTGTCATAGAACTCGCGGACGTTAGGATCCGGATACTTGTCGAAGTGCAGGTAAGCGCCGAGGCTTATCTTATCCCTGTCCTTAACGGACATGCACTCTCCGGGATCGACAACGCGGTTCGGTATGCTGATCCTTACCGTAGTGCCGCGTTCCATCTCGCTTTCTATCGTCATGAAGCCGCCGAGTGAGCGCACAAATCCGTGAACGATACGCATTCCGAGTCCGAGCCCGCCTGTCCGGCGGTCCCTGCCTGAATCAGCTTTGTAAAAGCTGTCGTAAACCTTCTCAAGCTGATCCGCATCCATTCCGATACCGGTATCAACTACTTCTATGCAGAGGTTTATCCCGTATTCATGAGGTATTGAGGAAATGTGAACGTAGATGCCTCCCTCGTTCGTATATTTCAGGCTGTTTGAAATGAGATGCCACAGTATCTTCTTGAGCTTGCCTACGTCAGTGTTCATGACGGACGGTATGGAAGCGTCAACATCTATGATCAGCTCGATGTCCTTCTTTCTGTATCCGGACAGTTCGTTGACGAGGTCGTTTAAGACCGATGAGAGCATATAGTCTTCGCAGTTGTTCGCAAGATCCCTTCTGTCGATCTCAGAATAATCGAGAATGTCGCTTATCTGCTCTCCGATCTTCTTTCCCGCATTCTCTATAGAAACAAGATTTGCACGCTTTTCCTCATCCTTCTCATCGGCAAGCCCCATCCCGCATATTCCGAGTATGGCATTTATAGGAGTCCTGATCTCGTGAGAGACGTTTGCTATGAAGTCATTGAGGCGCGCGGCCGACTCGGTCAGAGTCAATATCTTCTCATCGGACTGATGAAGAACCTCATTCCATTTATCTATTATCCTTCTTGCTATCCAGCATATGAGGGTGACAACGAAGAGGTGCAGTAACGTTCTCGAAATGATGAGCGGAGTGAATTTCGTTCCGGATGATGCTGAATTGATAATGGCATAAAGCATCGTAAGATAATACGTGCTCTGACAAAGAGTGATCAGGGAATGGATCCCTGCCATCGTAAGCTGAAGGATCACGACACAGATTACCGGAGCAAGATCGAACGTGCTCGTATCATGCGTCCCGTAATAGAAAAACGTCGCCATCATAAGAAAGCCGAATATCCATATCTTCATCATTTCAGAGCCTGCTGCCCTCAAATGGACGAACCACGCAGCAATGACTCCGGCCGCGATCACGACCGCTGCCCATCTTTCCCAGTTCATGACGAATATCTCTGCGATAAGGACCGCGGAAAAGAAAGTATAGGTGACGACCATCATCAGCCCTGATGACGCGAACAGATCGCTTCTGTTTTTTGGTTCCCCTTTATTCATTTATGCTCCCTCATCTGAAAATCCTTATCCTCATCGATAAGGTCGATCATGATTCCTGCGAAAACAGGATCGAACTGGGTTCCCGAACATCTGTCTATCTCCGCTCTTGCCTCGCTCTGCGAAAGCGGCTCTCTGTAGCTTCTGTCGCTCGTCATCGCATCATATGAATCAGCAACAGCGATGATCCTTGCAACTTCCGGAATGTCAGTCCCGGCGAATCCGTCAGGATAGCCTTTCCCGTCATATCTTTCATGATGCCATCTTGCACCGCTTGAAAGCTCAGGCATCTCCTTTATCGTTTCAAGAATCTGAGTGCCTATTACGGGATGCTTCTTGATCACATCATATTCTTCTTCAGTGAGCTTCGCTCTCTTATTGATGATGGCATCAGGTATACCGATCTTGCCGACATCATGAAGAAGTCCCGTAATGTATATATCGTTCTGCTGTTCTTCGTTGAAGCCGTACCTCGCCGCTATTTCCTTGGAATACTCGGCAACACGGCTCGAGTGGCCGTTCGTGTAATTATCCTTAGCATCTATCGCGTATGCGAGAGCCTGTATTATATGGATGCTGAGCTTCTCATTCTCCTCGGTCTTCTTCTCAACTTCCTGGTTCATATGATTTTCGAGGAAGAAAAGTTTCAGCACGTTGCTGACTCGCAGATACAGTTTCTCAGCAGAAATAGGCATACGGAGAAAATCAGCCGCGCCGAGTTCAAGACCTCTTTTTTCAACTGCAGGATCTTCACCGGCTATGAACATGACCGGACATTTTCTGAGCGCCCCGCCCTGCTTTCTGATCTTTATTATCGTTTCAAAGCCGTTCATGCCTTTCATGTCTACCTTCAGGATCATGAGGTCGGGCCTGTTCTCTGCAAGGTAGTCAAGGAGCTCCTGGCCGCTCTGCGTCGCAATGACATCATAGCCTTTTGACTTAAGGACGCTCTTCATGAAGTCAAGGTCATCCCGGTTATCATCGGCGATGACGATGTGCGTCTCGCCGTCATCCTTCTCGATGTAGTTCTCATGAAGCTCAGCGTCCGTGCTCTCGGTCTCGACCTCAAGCCTGACAAGTCCGCTGTACTCATTGTTCCGCCACGAATGCATGACTCTCTCGGTAACCCGGTTGACGTTATAATCGCTTATCTCCGGAAGCATCAGGAAGAAATGATTTTCGCCGATCTGCATCATGATATCGCTGTTACGCAAAGATTCCTGAAGGAGCTCACGCAAGCTTACCATGATCTTTTCCTTTTCAGATTCGGAAAGATCGTTCGGAATGAACTTAGCGGAGAACAGCATCTTATATGCGGTTCCGCGGTATCTGTCCATGTATCTGATCATGTATCTGTAAACGTTCCCGAACGCTTCCTTGCCCATCCACATCGCATTCTGCGGGATGTTGCGCTCTTCGAGTATCGTCGTCAGCATCGCAAGCGTGATATCGGTCGGTATGGAATTTGCGGCATCCTCCTCCATATAGAGCGAGTATCCGTGCTTTCCGTTGTTCTTTATCGTATATAATGCTCTGTCCGTAAGGCGGAAGAGAATGTTGTAGTCCGTTCCCTGCTCGGGAACGAAAATCGCGCCGATCGAAGCGCCGAGAGGAATGCTCATATCCTCTCCCATCATCTTGCGCGCCTCAAGGATGAGGTTTCTGTTGATCGCATCGGAGAATTTGCTGATATCCTTCTCTTCCTTCATGTTCTCCGCGAACAGCAGGAATTCATCGCCGCCGATCCTTCCGAAAACACTCGGGTAGTACATATTGTCTTTTAATATGCGTGAAAATGCCGATAGAACACGGTCACCCATATCGTGGCCGTAAATGTCGTTGACGAGCTTGAATGAATCAAGGTCTATGATCATGAGCGCTCCGGATTTCGTCCGGCACATTTCTGATATCTGCTCATTAGCCGAATATTTGTTGAGGAATCCCGTGAGCTTATCGATGGTCGCCTCTTCCTCGAACTTCAGCATCTGGCCGTGTGTGCTAACGATGTTCTCCACGCGGCGCACGAGCACATCAGGATTGAAAGGCTTCCTGATATAGTCGGAAACACCCATCTCAAAACCTTTGCTCTCGTTCGCGAAGTCCTCATCGGCCGTTAGGAACACGATCGGCGTGGCCGCAATGCCCTTTTCATCCTCGAGCTCACGGAACTTCGAAAGCGTTTCGAATCCGTCCATCTCAGGCATGTTGATGTCGAGAAGGATCAGGTCGGGCGCGCCGTTCTCCCGAACGTATTCAAGAAGGCTCCCGCCTGATTTCAGCGCGGTTACGCGCATGTTGTTCTTCGAGAGTATCTGCCCCGCAACTTTGAGATTAGTGATATCATCATCTACAATGATTACCCAGCTGGCCATATCAAGCTCCTTTACTTGTAAATTATCACAATGTATATGATACTCTGAAAATCCCGTATTTGCAACAGAAAACGGCATTATTGAATATAAACGAATTTAGTCCTGCGGAATGCAGAAATGAAATGAAGAATGCCGGAATAGATCATTCCCGAAGCATATATGAGAACGGCCGCTTCATATCTCTTTATGAAGATCACGCAGGCAATGGCGATCGCTATATCCAGAACGCCGTGGAACAGCTTGAGCCGCCAGGCGCTCCCGAACCTTCCGGACTCGCGCGAGCGCAGTATCTCGATAAGGCCGGAAACAGCATGTATTACCGCAAGATATATAAGAATGATGTAATGCGGAACATCAGTCAGCGTTCCGGTAAGAATTCCGAAATCGAGCATGATCATTCCCGTATAGAGAATAGACCTGCCGCTGACCATGAACCTCGCCATCGTGAAATAATAAATGAGCGTGCCTATGCCGCGGACGGTATAAATGACCGACAGAACGACGACGATCACCTGTATCCCGTACTCGGGAACAACGAGAAGCGCTATGGCAACTGCGATCATAAGAAGCGCCTGCGATATTTCTTTCAGTCTCTGATACTTTATCATTTATCCTTTTCCTGTTTCAGAATATCCGAGCCATACAGAACGGTCATCGGTTCTCCTGTGCTCCCGTAAATTTCCCCGCAAGCGGATTTCCCGATCCGGAGATGCTGCTGCTGACCATGCCTTTCTGGGCAAGCGCGCCTTCAATGAACCTGCCGATAAAACTGTCTTCTTTCCTTTCCGCGCTCATGTATTCGTCGCGGAACCTGTTGACGTTAAAATCTTCCACTTCCCGGCCGGAAAGTTCCATGCCGAATTCCTTCCAGTCATCTGAAGCGATGAGCTGCCTCTTGCGGATGATTTTCATTATGCGTTCCTCATAAGGCTCCACGGTCTTTATGTCGTACACTCCCGTCTCAAACTCACCGGCTTCACCCCTTATGCATTTCATGGCGTATACCATCTGCGTGAACGCCTTATAATAGTCGGACGGATTGTCCTTCACCATGACCTTGTAATCATCCCATGCCGGAAGATATCTGTATTTGATGAACGAATAGTCGGGAAGATGGCCTGCGCGCCCATGTCCGATGTTCATTACGGAATTCTCGTTCCGCTGAAACAGGCTGTTCGTGTATATCCCGTTTTCGGTATCATCGGCCGCGGACGGATTGTGGCGGAACTTGAGCTTTTTCTCCGTTTCCGTCCCGTCTTTTGAAACTATCTCGTAAAAATCATCCGTTGTGTTGTTTATAACGAGCGACGGCGCACCCGCGAAATGCTGATGGGCCCACGTGTCCGCTATGACATGCATCGCGATCCCGACGGACTGCAGAGGTTTTCCCATAGCAAGAGCCACCGTTTCCTTTGCGAGCTCCCCGTTCGGTCCGCAGATGAGGCGGTATTTGTTCATGTAGCGCTTCGTGCGCTGAGGTTTCTGGGCATTAAGATTGCGGGGCAGGAAATGGAATGATGACCATATCCTCGTAATGCCCTGAAATGCAGCAATATCAGCTGTAATATCCATCATCTCAAGCTGCAGCATCGTCGTCGCAGCCGTTTGGGGTGCCTTTATCCCTTTAAGATACGTCTTCGAGCAAAGGTCGACGAACTGCGCGCCATAGCATATATCCATGCACTCTTCGTGAGTAAAACCGGCCAGGTATGCGGCCGCATAAGTTGCATAATAGTGAAAATCAGCCTGCATCGCCGTCCTCCTTTGTGCCAGAGGCCGTAAGCTTTTTTATCTGCGTCACCGAATAGAACATATCGGCGAGTATGAAAAGCACCATGATATCAGCCGCTGCAGAAACAATTATCGTATCAATGTGCTCCAGCCCTTCTTTTGCGCTGTTAAAGTAGCTCGGCATCATACATAAGATCGCCAGGAAAGTTATAGCCGCGAGGACGAGAAATCCTTTCTTCTCTTTCCCCTTGCTGTACCTTATCGCTCCGGCACCGATATACAGATGCAGAAGGATGACAAAGGCTGCGATGATGAACAGAATTATGACTACGATAATGTTGAAGAAAAACATATCTTCCGAGGATATTTCTGTAGCGTCCTTGATCTCCTTGAGCACAGTCTTATCGAACATAGTCTGCATGAACGTCTTGATAGCGCTCCACAGTCCGAAGAGGATGAAGCCGCTTCCGCATCCGGCAAGATTGTTCCTGTGCCGTCTCAGTTTTATCTCGTTTTCCGAATTGTAATTCATGTCCTATATTTTATCACTCTTTACGGAAAGGCTGCAATCGGTCACGACCTGCCGCTGTCAGGCGCTGTCATGACCGGTTCGACCGCATAAAAAGAAGGCCCTGTGCCAAGGGCCTTCCTGCGTAAATGATTTTTATTTTCCGTAATCGATGACGTGCCATGAATATCCGTATCCCGGAAGCTGCATGCATGACAGGCCGGACGATGCTGTCTTTTTCCTTGCGGATTCATTCCCGGAAGAAATGAGCGTGCTGTATTTCTCTTTTTCCTCAGTATATACAGTCTTTGCTGCGGGGCTGAAATTGAACACGGCAATGATCTTCTCTCCCTTGTGGTACCTGCCTATGCCGATCACGCTATGGTCGCCGTCGGCACTTGCAAGCGGAACGAGCCACGTGTCCGCCTCATTAACGAATGCCCTGTGGCTTTTGCGTATTTTAGAAAGAGCGCAAAGGGATTTTCTGATCCTGCCTTCATAAGACCTGCCGTCCATGCTTCTTTTTGCTGCTTCCCAGTCAAACTTCCCCCTGTGCAGATAACGGCTGTCCTGCGATTTTGCAGGATCTTCCCTGTAGGTTCTGTCGTTTCGCTGTCCGATCTCATCACCGCTGTATATGACCGGAATCCCGGAAAGCGTAAGAAGAAACGCGTGCAGCATTATATCAAGAGCAAGTCCCATCTCGATCTTTTCGGTATCGCCTTCTTCGATCGCCGCTTCGATCCCGCACAGACTGGCACAGGTTCCGCAGAGCCTTGCATCCCCGAGACGCGGATCGTCGTTATATAACTCACCGCGCGAGTCGCTGTCAAAGATCATCCCGCGGAAATAATCATTAAGAAATTTCTTATGAGGAACCTCCTCGATCCCGAACTGCTCAAGGTACGCATAGTCAAGACCCCATCCTATGTCATCATGGCATCTTAAGTAGTTGATGAAAACATACTGCTTCGGAAGCACGAACACTTTGTTCAGCTGGTCCGAAAGAAGCCTTGTATCCTTTGTCGCAACGGTGTGCCAGGTGCTCGCCATCGTCGTGACGTTGTATAGAAGATGGCATTCCGGCCGGTCGATGGTTCCGAAATACGGAACGACCTCTTTGGGCTCCATCACGATCTCGCCTAAAAGAAGCGTACCAGGGCATACAATCTCGCATGCTATCCGCATTAATCTCACAAGCATGTGGACTTCAGGAAGATTCCGGCAGTTCGTGCCCGGCGTCTTCCATATGTAAGGTGTCGCATCGAGGCGGATTATATCAACTCCCCTGTTGCACAGAAAAAGCATGTTAGCAGTCATGTCATTGAACACGACAGGATTGCGATAATTCAGATCCCACTGGTATGGATAGAACGTCGTCATAACGACTTTTCCGGCTTCGCTGCACCATGTGAAATTCCCGGGAGCCGTTGTCGGAAAAACTTCCGGAAGGCTTTCTTCAAGGCGCGACGGCTCGTCCCATCCGTCATAGAAGAAATACCGGTCCTGATATTCCTTATCACCATGCCTTGCCCGGACTGCCCATTCATGGTCTTCGCTCGTGTGGTTCATGACGAAATCAAGACAGAGGCTGATCCCGTTTTCATGGCAGTCTTCCGCGAGATCCGCAAGGTCATCCATCGTTCCGAGACGCGGCTCGACCGTACGGAAATCAGATACAGCGTATCCGCCGTCGCTTCTGTCCTTCGGGCTTTTTAACAGTGGCATGAGATGCAGATAGTTGACGCCGAGTCTGCAGATGTAGGGAAGGTGCTCACGAACGCCTGTAAGCGTGTCCGCGAAGCAGTCCGCATAAGCCAGCATCCCGAAACGCTTATTGTCCATGTACCAGCTTTCGCTCTTCTTCGTCCGCTTCTCATCCCATGACTTGAGAGCAGGACTGCGCCTGCTCTCATAATCTTTCAGCATCGAAACGAAGTAATCGAATGCCTTTTCATCATTGTTGTAAAGCTGCATGTACAGCCGCTTCATCTCATCGGCATAACGCGCATACCTTGTATCAAATCCGTTCATCCTCTAGCCTTTCACCGCTCCTTCGATCATTCCGTTCATGATCTGCTTCTGTGCTATCAGGAAGATGATTATCATCGGCAGTATCGCAAGCAATGCAGCCGTAAGAATGAGATCCCACTGCTTAACGTATGAACCTACGAATGCCTGAACTGCAACCGGCAATGTCTTGACCTTTCCGTTCTGTCCGAGCATCAGCGAAGGCAGAAGGTAGTCATTCCATATCCACATTCCGTTTAGTATCGTAACCGTTGTAATGACCGGCTTCAGAAGCGGAAGTATGATGCGGAAGAAAGTTCCTTCGGGTGAGCATCCGTCAATCGCGGCCGCCTCTTCAAGATCATAGGGCACACCCTTTATGAATCCTGCGAGAATGAACACTGTCATCGCTCCGCCGAATCCGCAGTATGCGAACACGATTCCGGGAACTGACTGAAGCATGTTTATGCCTACGAATTTTCCCACATCCCTGAACGTGCTGATGAGCGGAAGCATTACAACCTGGAAAGGTATTATCATTGATGCTATGAAGATCATGTAGATGACAACTGACCATTTTTTCCTGTTGTTTCTTGATATGACCCATGCAGCCATGGCTCCGAGAACCGCAAGGAGCACGAGCGAGATTATCGTTATTACTGCCGATGTGCCGAACGCATACCAGAAACTGAAGTTAGTATTGTTGACGACCGATGAAAGGTTCGTCCGCAGCTGTGCGAATGATGTCCCGACGAAACTGATCGGGTTCGCAACTATTGACGCCTGGTTCTTGAACGCATTCAAAAGAACGAGGTAAAACGGGAACAGAACGTATGCCGCTATGACTATTCCGATGAGCGTGCATATGAGTGCGCGTACTCTGGTGCCTTTTCCTACCTGTCTTCCTTCACCCATTACAGTTCCACCTCCTTCTTATTGGATACACGGACCTGGATAAGCGATACGACTGCGAGGATAATGAAGAAGAATACAGCCTTCGCCTGTCCGAGCGCATAATTGTTTTTAGAGATAGCCGTGTTATAAATGTTGAGCGCGAGCATCTGAGTACCGTTCGAAAGATAGTTGCCCATGAAGTTTGCAACAGATCCGGCTCCGTTCGTCAGTGCCATGTTGACATCGAACTGCTTGAACGCGCTCGTAAGTGTCAGGAACGTACAGATGGTGATCGTCGATGCTATCATCGGTATCTTGACTTTGAAAAGAGTCTGCGCCGGATTCGCTCCGTCGATCTTCGCGGCCTCGAGAACGTCACCCGGTATCTGTGTAAGACCGGTGATGTAAATGAGCATTATATATCCTGCATACTGCCAGATGTAAACGACTACGATCGCGAACAGCGCCGTCTTCGATCTCGCGAGCCACGAGATATTGTCCGTCATATCGATGATGACGTTGTTGAAAACGAACTGCCATATGTAACCGAGCACGATACCGCCGATAAGGTTGGGCAGAAAATATGATGCTCTGAAAAATCCGCCGCCCTTGATACCCGATGTGCAAAGAAGCGCTAAAAGGAATCCGACGAGGTTAATCAGCACCATGTTCAGCACAACGAATATGAACGTTATGAGAATGGACCAGATGAATGCCGGATCCTTGAACATCGTCATGTAGTTCGTAAGTCCGACAACGCTGTTGAATCTTATTCCGGTCCAGTCAGTGAACGAATAGCATATTCCGAGTACAAGCGGAATGATGACCGTTACCGCGAATGTGAAAAGAAGCGGGAACAGGAAGATGACATATACGATCTTCCGATGATGTTTCTGAGTCGGGAACAGATAGAGCCCGGCAAAGAAAACGAGAATACCGATCACGAGCATCGGTCCCCTAAGCGACGATCCGCTTCCTGCAAAGTCCATGATAAGTGAAATGATGACCATCGCCGCGCCCGCTATGAGAAGTATCGGCGAAAGCAGTTTGTTAGCTACAGAATTCATGTGATTCACCCCCTGTCAGCATGATTTATAAGTATCTTCAGAAGATCCGAAAAATGTTCAAGATCATAGTCGGCTATATGGCCAGTCGCAGCCTCGCCGTATGCTGCCGTTTTCATTCCGGCCGCCTTTCCGGCCTCTATCCCGGCAACAGCATCCTCAACCACAAGGCACTTTTCCGGCTTCATACCGAGCAGGTTACCCGCAAGCCGGAAAACCTCCGGATCCGGTTTTGTCCTTTTTATCATAGTGCCGTCGGATACTGCGTCGAACTCATCCGCCAGGCCGGTCTTTTCAAGAATGAACTTCGTGTTCTTGCTTGAGGATCCCACCGCGAGCTTAAGGCCTGATGCCTTAAGTTTCTGCAGCGTATCCCTGACCTCTTGTGAAACATCATCGGACGTCATCCTTTCAAGAAACTTGCGGTATGTGGCGTTCTTCTTATCCGTCATCTCCTTTTTTTCTTCAGGAGAAAGCTCCGGTCCGTCATATCTTTCAAGTATGATCTCAAGGCTCTGTTCGCGGCTCACTCCGCGGAGCCTCTGATTGATGTTCTCATCAAAGTATATGCCTTTTTCATCGGCGAGCTCGGCCCATGCCAGATAGTGGAACCTGTCTGTATGAACAAGCACTCCGTCAAGATCGAAAATCACAGCTTCCACTTCCATTGTTTCTCCTTTCCGAGCTCTACTTTTTTACCTCCAGCGCTGAATTCCAGCGCCTCTCCTTCTATAAGTTCGAGCACTGCCGTATCTTTTTCGACCGTAAGCCTTAAGTTCCTGCCCCTGTATGAGAACGGGAACGAATAGCTTTTCAGTCCCTCGGGAACATATGGATCTATCGACAGTCCGTCCTCGGTGATCCGAAGTCCCGCAAACCCGTTCACGATAGCCATGTAGCATCCGCCCATGTTCGCGGTATGAACACCGTCCTTTGTGTTCTCATGACGGTTCATGAGATCGAGCTTAGCGGAATCGCCGAAGTACGAAAGCGCTTCGTCCTTAAGGCCGAGCATCGACGCCGTCATGCTGAAAACACACGTTGAAAGCGATGAATCATGCGTAGTGATTTTCTCGTAATACCGGAAGCTCTTCTCCATCGTTTCCTTTGTCTCGAGCGACGGGAACAGGAAATGCGCGAGCACCGTATCGGCCTGCTTGCATACCTGATACCTGTACAGATGGAGCGGATGGTAATGAAGCAGCAGCGGAAACTTTTCCTTCGGGGTTGCTGCAAGATCCCAGACAGGTTTTTCGAGGAACGAATCATCCTGCGGATTGATGCCGTAATCACTGTCGTAAGGAAGATACATATGCTCTGCGGCTTTCTTCATCTTACCGATCTCATCGTCCGTGACTGATATCCTATCGGCAAGACGTACAGCTCGCTCATCATTCCTGAACTTTTCAAAGAGCGATGCGGCGAACGAAAGATTATGCTTTGCAGAAGCATTCGTATAGTAGTTGTTGTTCACCATGCACGTATACTCATCCGGGCCGGTCACTTCATGGATGCAGAATCTTCCCTGCCTGTCGTATACGCCCGTGTCGAGCCAGAGCCGCGCGGTTTCGATGAGGATCTCGAGTCCCTTCTCCAGAAGAAAATCTTCATCATACGTTGTAAGATAATACTGTATGACCGCATAAGCTATGGCACCGTTTATATGATATGCCGCGCTTCCGCTGGGGAAATATCCGGAGCATTCCCTGCCCGTTATCGTCCTCCACGGATAGAGAGCGCCTTTTTTGTGTCCTAGAAGCGCCGCATTCTCTCTTGCTTCAGGTAACGTTGCGTAGCGGAAAGACAGAATGTTCTTCGCCAGTGACGGCTCGGTGAGAAGGAAGAACGGAACGACGTACATTTCCGTGTCCCAGAAGAAATGCCCTTCATATCCTTCGCCCGAAAGTCCCTTTGCTGCAATACCCGAACGGTCATCATGCGGAGCTGCGCACAGCATCTCGTACATGTTGAACCGCACCGCATCCTCGAGCTCATTGTCTCCTTCGATGGTCATGAGCGAGCGTTCAAAGAACTTCGAAAGATACTTTTTCTGCTCGTCATAGAGCTCTTCTATAGGCCTGTTCTTTGCCTCCTTCAGCACGCTCATCGCTTTTGCCTTAGGATCTTTTTCACGGATGGAATCAGAAAATGCGGCATATTTTATTACGGTGATCTTCTCGTTCTGCCTGACGGGAACGCGGAGTCTCGTGATGAGCCTGCCGTTCTCCTCTCTCATCATGCAGCCGCTGCCCGACGACGGATCAAGAACGTGTTCCGTCACCGCCGCGATCTTTACGCCGCTGTTTTCGGCACGGGAAACGGAATACGACGCACTCCCCGAAAATCCCTGCTCAGCAACCTTCAGATAGCAGGGGCTGGCATCCGCGAGTCTCGGATCATCAGGATCCGAAAAATTCGCTACTTCAGCATCATGTATCGAATCGAAAACCGCTTCTCCCGAGAAGTTCAGCGCTTCGACCTCGTACTCGATCGTAAACAGCTCCTTCATTCCGAAATGAGCCATCCTTCTGATGCGGACCTTTATCTCTTTTCCAGAAGCGCTCTTCCAGTGCGTTACGCGCTCGGTATATCCGCATTCCATGTCAAGGATTCTCTCGCTATCGATAACGCCGCCCGCTGCCGGCATGAACTCTTCTTTGCAGACCGTAAGGCATATGGTCTGCGTGTCGCAGATGTTGAGCATCGTCTGCTTCTCTTCAACGAGATTGCATAGGCTCTCCGCCTGCTTCATCGGAATCGTCTCATACGCTCCTGCGAGATACTGTCCGCGCATCGTCGGGAAATCTTTGGGCACGCCTTCTTCAAGCGTGCCCCGGATCCCGATGTAGCCGTTTGCGTTGCAGAACAGCGTTTCATGGAGATTCAGCTCCTTCGGGTCATAATTCTCATTTCTGACAAGTTTTATATCAGTTTGCATAGTAGTTTGTGCATACCTGCTGAAGTGTATCAAGGAATGTCTTTGCATCAGGGAAATTACCCATTGCGTAATCCTGGAATACAACGCCCGTTGCGTTCTGTCCGATACCTGCCTTCATTGACAGCCAGTGCCATGAAGATGTCGTGCCTGCTGCAGTGTATTCTGCGATCGTCTTTGCGAACGGATCGTCAGGTGCATGCGTGTTCGATGCGTAAGGTGAGATGAATCCGCAGTCCTTAGCAAGGATTTCCTGGCCGCCGTCATCTGCTGCGCACCATGCAAGGAACTTCTTAGCTTCTTCAACATTGCCGTCCTTGTATACGCCCCACCAGTTAGGAGAGTTCGTAAGGATCGTATCCTGTCCTTCGATGAATGCATAAGGGATCATTCCTATCTCAAAGTGTCCTGCTGCATCATACGCTTCCTTGTCGTCGTTCATGAGCGTTGCGCCGATCCATGAACCCTGAGTTACGAATGCATACTTGCCTGATGCGAATCCGAGAACCTGTGCATCATATGTTCCTGAAACACCTGCAGGATCCGTGTACTCATTAAAGAGCGCTACCATCTCTGACCAAGGCGTTGCACGGTCCATGTCGAGCTTTCCGCCGTCCTTGAACAAATCGATGTAAGTTGTGTCATCCCTTGCAAGTCCTGAATCGAAATATGTTCCGAATACGTGCTGGCCGGGTGACCACCAGAGCTGTGAAGACTCTGTATAGTAACCGAGAACTGATGTAAGTCCGAGCTCATCCTTCTTCGCATCGATCGTCTCGAAAGCTTTTCTCATGCTCTCAGGACCTGTGATGCTCTTAGGATCAACGCCTGCCTTAGCGAGGATGTCTGCGTTGTATGCGAGTCCGATAGCTTCTGTCGTGGTCGGGAAACCGTAAACCTTTCCGTCCCTTACATATTCAGCTTCCGTATCGTTTACCCAAGCTTCGTCGGAGAGATCTGCAAGAAGTCCTTCCCATGTAGGATAATGAATATCTCCTTCAAATACGAAGATGTCGGGCATGTTGTCTGCCTGGTAGTAACCTTTAAGAGTAGCCTGCGTATCAATACCGCCGCCGAGAGACTCGATGACAACGGGAACTCCCGTCTTTTCTTCATAAGCCTTTGCAAGCTTCTTGAGGCCTTCATCAACCTCAACCTTGTTGTTGACGAGCCTTATGCCGCCTTCAGGTGTTTCAGCGGGAGCCGCCGCTTCCGTTGATGCATCTGCTGCAGGAGCTGCAGGTGCTGCTGTTCCGGCGCAGGCGCTGAGTGTGGCACAGACCGTTGCTGCCGCAAGCATGATAGCAAATACTTTCTTTTTCATTCGTTTTCCTCCTTTACTTTTGCACATCGTGCAATGAAAATGAAACATTTCCCTTCTCCGGGATCTATCTGTTTATGGCTCAATTATCAGATGTTCGCTGAAAGACATACAACAGCCCCCTGTTTTTTTATTTATTTCAGACAAAAAAAATGCGGTGGTTTATGCCTAATAACCAATCCGCATTGTGATTTTAGTAAAATCATAATATTTTTAGTAAAATCCTCGGAAGATTTTACTTAATTTTTACGAAAATTTTTCGTGGTCTTCCTCCACTTGACTCTCGCTCCTATGCGCACCGTCTCGAAATCACCCTTGCCGTCGAGTATGTCGATGAGCGCCTGCGCGGCAAGATACCCGCGCTCATAATCGGGCACGGTGACGGTCGTAAGCTCCGCATAGCGCGATATTATGATGTCATCGAATCCTGCGACAGCAATGTCATCCGGTATGCGCAGTCCGTTCTTTGTCATCATCCTTATCGCACCGAGCGCCATCATGTCGTTAGCACAGATGAGTATCTCCGGCATCTCTTCCGAAAGCATCAGAATGCGGGCTGCCTGAGCGCCGCTCTTTTCACGCCAGTCACCTTCATAATAATCGTTCCTGCGGAACGTAAGATCATGTTCTTTAAGCGCATCGCGGAATGCCGCGTATCTGTCCCTATTGTCGGCGGTATTGAGTCCTGCGAGAAACGCGAATTTCGTGTACCCGGCATCGATCAAGCCTTCCGTAAGCTGCTTTTCGGCCGCATAGTTGTTGACCACGATGCTCTTAATCCTCGGATTGTTCACCTCGCGGTCGAGCACTATTATGGGAATCCCTTTATCTGCAACCTTCAGAAGGTCATCATCTGCCGTCTTGACGTCATTGACGATGCATCCGCAGACAACCTCGGGATCCGCATAATGAAGAAAGTTCTCTCCCGTACAGATGAGCATGCTGTATCCCTTGGCATTCGTGAAATCGCTGATGCCGTGAAGTATGTCAAGATAGTACAGCGCGTCGAAATCGCTGATGTTGCATATGATCGTATGATTTTTGCGCTTCTTCGCAACGGGCAGATCATAGCCGAGTTCTTCGGCGATCGCTAAAATCTTCTCGCGCGTCTGTGCCGAAGCGCTGTTTTTATTATGAAGAACGTTCGACACGGTTGAGATCGAAACTCCCGCACGCTCTGCTATTTCCCTGATACCAGGCATACATTTCCTCCAGAAACGGAATATCGTAGGTCACATCTGTCATTTTAACACAAAACGCAAAATAAGTGTTGACTTTTACCATGTGCATGATATAAGTGGAAATACACTCTGTCATGAACCGCTTTAAACTTTGGAGGATAAATATGAACGAAAAAAGAGCATGGTGGAAGGAATCAGTCGTATATCAGATATATCCGAGGAGCTTTTCGGACAGCAACGGCGACGGGATCGGGGATCTGAACGGGATCACGGAGCATCTTCCTTATCTGAAGGAACTCGGTATAGACGTGATCTGGCTTTCACCGATATATAAAAGCCCGAACGACGACAACGGCTACGACATCTCCGACTACCGCGAGATCATGGACGAATTCGGGACGATGGATGATTTTGACAGGATGCTCGCGCGCTCTCATGAACTCGGCCTGAAGATCGTCATGGACCTCGTCGTGAACCATACATCCGATGAACATCCGTGGTTTATAGAGAGCAGAAAATCAAAAGACAATAAATACAGAGACTATTACATATGGAAAGACGGGAAGGGCGATAATCCTCCGAACAACTGGCAGTCCCTGTTCTCCGGTCCCGCCTGGGAATATGATGAGACAACCGGACAGTACTATCTCCACTGCTTCACGAAGAAGCAGGCTGACCTCAACTGGGAGAACGAGAAAGTCAGGAACGCCGTCTATGACATGATGACATGGTGGTGTGATAAGGGCATCGACGGGTTCAGGATGGACGTCATAAGCATGCTGAGCAAGGATCCTGATTATCCTGACGGCGAAGTCACCGACGGCATCTATGGCGATCTCATGCCGTATGTGTGCAACGGTCCTCACGTGCATGAGTATATCCAGGAAATGAACCGCCGGGTGCTTTCGAAGTATGACATCATGACCGTCGGAGAAGCCGCAGGAGTGACGATCGATGAGGCGAAAAAATACGCGAACAGCGAAGGGAGTGAGCTAGGCATGGTATTCCATTTCGAGCACGTGAATACTGATGCCACGACGACTCCGATACTCGGCAAATGGGGATACGATCATCCGGACCTGAAAAAACTGCGCCCGATACTCAACAAATGGCAGCTCGAGCTCGAAGGAAAAGCATGGGGAAGCCTGTACTGGGACAACCACGATCAGCCGCGCGCCGTGTCGCGCTTCGGAAACGATTCGGAAAAGTACCGCGTTGTCTCAGCCAAGATGCTCGGCACCCTCCTCCACATGATGAAGGGCACGCCATATGTTTATCAGGGCGAGGAGCTCGGTATGACGAACATGGTATTTACCTCACCCGATGACTGCAAGGATGTCGAGGAGATAAACGCGTACAGGCAGTATGTCACCGAGCATAAGATGATATCTTCCGAAGTGATGCTGAAATGCTTCTCTGCCGTAGCGCGCGATAACGCGAGAACGCCGATGCAGTGGAACGCTGACAAAAACGCGGGGTTCTCGACCGGAACGCCCTGGATAGCGGTCAATCCGAATTACGTTACGATCAATGCCGAAGCGGCAATGGCCGATAAGGATTCGGTATTCTATTACTATCAGAAGCTGATACGGCTCCGTCACGAGAACGACATAATAGTGTACGGACAGTTCCGCCCTCTTCTTGAAGACAGCGGTGAGATCTACGCATATGAGCGCACACTTGACGGGAAGGTTCTGACAGTCGCCTGCAACTGGACGGAAAACACAGTCAGCTGCGATCTGTTCGATCCACTTGCCGGCGAAGAGCTCATATCGAACTACAGCGAGCACATCAAGGGAATGCTTCAGCCTTATGAGGCACGCGTTGTGCTCTCATAATGCTCCATGTTTTGCCCGTACAGTCCGATCCTATTGCCAAATCCGCAGGCAGACCGTTTCAGATGATCCGATACACGCAATCTGATGCAAAAAAGCCCTGACACCTGTCAGGGCTTTAAGCTTTCACATATTACGATATGTCAGTTCCGGTCAAAATCGTCCGGATCCTCTTCATCACTATCTCCGTCAGATTTTTCCTCGTTGTTTTCCGAATCGAATTCTTCCCTTATCTCCTTGTTCTCCTGCTCCACTTTTACCTTGGCGTCATCAAAGCGGTTCTTCGCCTTCACCTGACGCACGATCAGAGCGATGATAACTATAACGAGAATAAGTATTATCACAAGGCCTGCAAGAGGTATTCCGGTAACACGGACTATCTTAGCCGTGATGACCTGCGGCGAGAGCGGGATCGCTTCCTCGCGCGAACCCTCTGACTCGAGAGACACTACGGAGCGGGCACCTGCAAGAGCGACCTGTCCGTCAAGGCTGTTAAGCCTGTCCTTGTCCACCATGAGATCTGAGAAGTACTTCTCTCCTTCTGCTCCTGACCATGTTATGACATAGACGATACGTCTGAAATTGTAAGGCGAGCGTACTGCCTGTATTATCACCTTATCGGCAAGAACTTCCGGTACCGTATCGACTTTATCCGATATCGTGTATCCGTCTTTTGATGGAACGATGAACAGCTCATCCGCTATCTTGGCCGGGATGTTTATGCTGCCGCGCTCACCGGCTATTACAATGTTCGAATCCGAAACGTCGCCTTCTGCTATCGCGTGCTTTAAATTGAACTCGGTCATAAGCTTCGTGTTCTGTCCGTTTCTTGCGGCAAAAGCAACCAGAGACTGCATGAGCGCATCAGATGAACCCTGCGGTATGCATGCGACCGTGTCCCCTCCCCACATTGAAGGGAATCTGGCAAGAGAAGGTGTTACCGTGTTGTCGCTCGGCTCAAGATAGATGACCGAATCCCTGTCGATGAGCGTCCATGCGACATCATACCAGTCCTTTGAGCAGTCTATCTTGCCGAGGTAATTATATACATCAATGCTTATCTCGAAGCTTCCCTTCGAAAGCGATTCCTTCGGTATCTTCACGCGCAGCTTTCCGTCATCGACATTCGTTCCCGAAAGCTGAACACTCGTAGCAGGCACTCCGTCAAAGAAAACTGTAAGAAGCGATGTATCGCTTATAAGAGCATCCGAATGACGGAAGTGCACTTCGAAATACGAACCCGGACCTCCGAGTATCCCGTCAGGCTGACGTATCGTGAAAAACGTCTGCTGGTGGAAAGCACCTGCGAGGTTGATATTGTCGTATCCGAAATCCCGAAGGACATACAGTCCGTCACCGCGTGCCGCGAGCGAATTCTTTCCGCCTTCATGCATGCTCGCTATCGTTGTGCCCGGCTCATCGAACTGCGAGAGCATATCCGGATCGGTAAGCATTCCGACTGCCTTTTTAAGGCCTTCCGAACCGCCTCCGGCGACCTTGACTTTCACTGGCTCATCCGAACCTATCCCAAGGTATCCCTCTCCTTCTTTGAGCGCAGGATCTGATTTTGAATCGGCATTTATCTCAAAAATGCTGTCCGCATCTTCTTCGCTTTTTCCTACGGTCAGGTTGTCTATATCCTTATAGGGGAAGTTCGCGCCTATTGATGATGCTATCGTAAGCGCCGCGCTTCCTTCGGCCTCTTCGTCGGCTCCTGCCATGATCATCCTCGTGCTTATCGAGTTACCGAGCTCCGCACGGTTGAACACGAACGGATAAAGGTCCGAAAGAACGAACTCCTTAGTCCGCTTCAGTGAAAGCATCAGAGCAGATTTATCGCTGATTATGACCCAGTTCGCAGGGTTGTCGATGTCCGCACAGTCACCGAGTATCGAACGCTGCGCCGTCACTACGCTCAGCTGGTTCATCGACCCGTCCGTTTTCAGAAGCTCCACCGGAAGCTCCACGTCCCATTTCATGTCGGGAAGCTCAGCAAGGTCCTGCAGGCTTATGCTTGCGACCGCTACTCCGTTCAGCTCAACGGTTGCCGTGGAATAATCCTCGAGCAATGTATCGCTCGTCTTGAGGATAAGCGACAGCATCGCCTTTTCAACCTCTGTTGCGGCCGGCACCGTGAACCAGTACGACGTATCCGCTTTCGGAAGCTTGATCGACTGCGGCTCATCGAACAGCTGTATCCTGTACGTCTGAACCGACTCGTCCTGATTTTCAGCGGCCTGCACGCTGCTGAAAGACAGCGCCATGGCAGTCAGGAACATTGCGAACATCATCAGTGTCTTTTTCATTTTTCTTTCCTCTTTCCTCTTGCTCTGTATCTTATTGCGCCTGCGGGTGCGTATGACTGACTGAATCAGCAAACGACAGTCCGTGATCCGTCTTTTCCCAGTAGAACGGCTTGACAATCAGCTGGAACAGCGCCTTGTACGCGGCTATCGACATGAATACCCAGTACAGCGGCGTAAGCAGCGCATAATGTATTATCGAATACGAGAAAGGATGCTGCTTCTTCAGCGCACAGTCCCTTATGACGAAATACGATCCGACCATGTTCATGTAAACGAACATGAAGTTTCCGACGATCATCTGGCTCGCGGCCACATAGTACAGCAATCCCGGGAACAGGCTCTCTATCCAGTACGGCTTGAACAGGATCCATATGATCAGCATCGCCCAGAAGATCGGGTTGATGAGCGGCAGGAACGGTGTTCCGAAAATCATCGCGAAGTATCCTGCCATGCCGCGCGGGCCGATCTGGTGCATGAACTGCAGCGGATGACGCATATGGACGAAGAACGTCTGCATGTATCCTTTTATCCAGCGCGACCTCTGCCTTATCCAGTTTGCGAAATTGCAGTTCGCCTCTTCCCACGTTCTCGAATCTATTACGGCGGTACGGCATTTGTGCTTATAAAGCCTTATTCCAAGATCCGCGTCCTCAGTTACGTTGAACGGATCCCAGCCGCCGACTTTCTTCAGAAACGACGTCTTGAAATGATTAGACGTTCCGCCGAGCGGTATAGGTACGTTCAGCTGCATTATCCCGACGAGGAGAAGCTCGAACCACATGCTGTATTCCTGAGTGAACAGTTTAGTGAGCCAGTTCTCCGAGCTGTTGAAATAGTTGAGCTTCGCCTGCACGCAGACGTAATCTTCAGGAAGACGTTTGAACGCGAGGTATGCCTTCTTGAGCTGGTCATGCTCCGGCCTGTCCTCTGCATCATATATGACCACGAAATCACCCTTGCATCCGATCAGTCCGTAATTGCATGCCTTCGGCTTTGTCTTCGGCGTTGAATACGGAACGACGACCGGATAGAAATACGGCGGCAGATTCATTTTACGGACCGCATCGATCGTTTCCTTGTCATCCTCTTCAAGAAGGATACGCACATCGAGCTTGTACTTCGGATAGTCCATTTCCTCTATACGCTTTATGAGATGATGGATGACTTCTGTTTCTTTGTATACCGGGATCAGTATCGTATAGACCGGAAGCTCATGCTCGTCTATCGCCGCGATCTCCTTCGGCGTGAAGCGCAGCTGTCCGTCCTTCTGAGTTCCTTTCATGACGAGTACGAACTTCGCGAGCGCCATGAGTAGGTATATCGTCTGGAAAACCGCCATGAGTATCAGCAGCATCTTATCACGGTTGAACACGAATCCCGCAAGTCCTATCGTAAGCAGCGTAACAAGCATGACTATTATCTGCCCCGAAGTGAAAGTCACTATAGCGGAGTTCTCCGGCTGCGTCTCATAAAGTCCGAACACGCTCTCGTGCGATTCACGGTTGCTGTACGTGTTTTCGAAACACGAGAAGAATTCGTGGCTGCTCGCAAGCACCTGCTCAACATGCCTTCCCGTGAAGTCCTCTATCTCTTTCAGCTCTTCCGGATTCAGCTGCTCTTCTGCCGTAACTAATACATAGCTTGCAGCCTCATCTGCGATGACCGCCTTGAGACGCAGCGCCATGTCATAAGGAAGTGCCGTAAGGTCGGCGCCAAGCCTCCCCATTCCGAGACGTCCCATCTGCATCATGTCTGCAAGCGCCCTGTAAAGGTCCTCTTCCCTGACAGAGCCCTGACAGAGCAGAATATCCCCGAGACGTCCGCCGCTTCTCTTCTGAAGCTCGAGCGCCATGTCGAGCTGTTCCTGCGTGATGAGCCCTCGCCTTATGAGCTCGTCACCGAGGAGAGTCTTCTCTTTCTGACGTCCCGCAAGAACGGCCTCAAGCTGCGAATTGGTAAGGAATCCCATCTCAACGCAGATCGAACCGAGCCGTCCGCCGTGCACTCTCTGATATTCAAGCGCAGCGTTCATCTTCTCGCGGTTGAGATAGCCTTCCTTGATCAGCAGTTCTCCGATAGGCGCACTCTTGTCCTGTCCGATGAAAGCCGCCAGCTGTCCGGGGGACAGCATCCCGAGAGCGCTGAGCGCCTCGCCGAGCAGCATGTCATGATCCTTCTGATATTCGAGCGCCTCGTTCAGCTGCGCTTCCGTGATCAGACCCTGATTCACGAGCCTCGCGCCAAGACCGCCTTTTACATTTTTTTTCTCATCACCAGTGCTCATTTTCTTACCTTGAAAATCTTGTATTCGCCGATGCTCGCGACCTCTTCGGCCCAGTCGGCTCCGTAATTATAAAGTTCCGGCCATGCGATGTTCAGAGCATCCATGTTTCCGTAACTTCCTATCTGAGGAACTACCATATAGTCAATGCCGGTCCCCACCGGATCAGCAACGCAGTCTTCAAAATCGCGGCTGCAGCTTATCACCCATTGTTCCGGATCGTCGGCGTTCATTATGATGTAATACGTCCTGTATGAATCCATGAGAACCCGGGAATTGCGGCAGTTCGAATTGAGATATTTAGCTACCGTTTCCGAATTCGCCGGTATGTTCAAAAACAGGTCCTCGCGGAACATCGGCGACTGGCTGAATCCCCATACGAAAACGAGCGCCGATATGATAAGGCCCGCTGCAGAAATCCTTACGACGGTCCGTGCCTTCTCCCTCGCTTCATTGATCGCATACGGGATGAACGCCGGGGCGAAAAACAGAGGATAGCATACGTATCTGACGTAGCCGCCTGATTTTCCGAGAAGGATCAGTACGGTAGTAAAAGTCGAAAGGCCGAGAACGGCAAGGATCATTATGATCGTTTCATATTTGAAGAACGTTTTTGTTGCGAGCCTTGCGATAAGGAGCGCGGCGAACGGTATCAGCATCGGCCAGATGCGCTCGAACACGAAAGATGCTGCCGAGAGTATTCCGCCGTAGTCCTGATAGTATGCCGAATACGCGGACATCGAATATCCTGAATCCATGAAATACAGAGGATTTCCGGTGATGAGCCAGTTGTATATTATCCAGCATACAACGGAGAAAATGAGCGGCAGGAATGTGACCCACATCGTGCTCTCAACATACCAGAAAGGCTCGATCCCCTTCCCCGTGTAGTATTTTTTTTCGCGCTTCGATATGAACATATGTATTGCCATGCCGATCCCGACAAAGAGCGCGAACGGCACCGCTTCATATCGCAGAAGGAACATGATGACGAAAGTCATTCCCATCTCGATGATGTAATACGGCTCACCTTTTCTGAGCCAGCATGTAAGGCTCGAGATGATCTGAATGCCTGCGGCTCCCATCATTATCTCGGTCATTCCGTTAGCGCCGTAGAACATCACATACGGATTCAGAACGAGCAGGATTATGATAAGAAGCGCATCCTTCTCACGGCACTTCAGCGTATGGAAACACTTATACAGCGCCTTTACTCCCCAAGCTTCAAAAAGTGCGGTCGCAAACGACATGCTGATGCCTTTCGTCACGAACGGCCGCCACAGCTTCGAAAGAAGAACGAAAGGCAGCTGGATCACTGAAGGAAGCGGATTCCAGACGAGTCCCATCGAGGTGAGACGGTGAGGAACCGAATAGAACACGTAGAACGCATTCGCAGTCCGGCTCATCGCATCTCCGAGGAGCACACGATGATATCCGAGAAAAATGCCGAGCGCCCATTCAAATATGAAAACTATTGCAGCCATCCGCCATTCATTCCTGCGCTGATGGGCGACTTCTTCACTTATGAAAACGTTTCTGCGGTACTTCATCCCTTGTACTTTCTTTTTCTCTCTTCCCACGTGCGATCATTTATTATGTATCGCGGCCGCTGCTTCGTTTCCATATAGATCTTTCCTATATACTCGCCTATGACGCCGAGCGAGAGCAGCTGTATGCCGCTGAGCAGACAGACGATACAGACCATGGATGTCCATCCGGCGACGGTCCTGTTCATCACTGCCGCAATGATCGCCCATATGATCCCGATGAACCCGAGAATGCTCGCCGCGAATCCTATGGCTGTGATTATTCTTATAGGCTTTACCGAAAAGCTCGTAATGCCGTCGATAGCAAGCCTTATCATCTTCTTCAGGGGATAGTGGCTCTCACCTGCCATCCGCTCGTTGCGCTTGTAATATACTCTTTCGCTCCGGTATCCGACGAGCGGGAACATGCCCCGCAGGAAAAGATTGACCTCGCGGAAATCAGAGAAGGCCTCAAGAACCTCAGAGCTCACGAGCCTGTAGTCAGCATGGTCGGTAAGAATTTCAGCGCCGAAAGACTTCAGGATCTTATAGAACGACTGCGCCGTGAAACGCTTGAAGAACGTATCGGTTTCCCTTCCGCTGCGCACGCCGTACACTATCTCCGCGCCGTCAAGATACTTGTCCACCATCTCGGTCATGGCGTTTATATCATCCTGTCCGTCGCAGTCTATCGATATTATCATGTCGCACTGATCTTTAGCTTCCATCATTCCCGCGAGCACCGCGTTCTGATGCCCCCGGTTTCTGCTCTGTGAAATGCCGATGAAGTGTTCATCCTCTTCAGACAGAGCGCGGATTATTCCCCACGTGCCGTCCCTTGAGGAATCGTTCACGAAAAGGATCCTGCTCTTTTCGCTGATCCTGCCTGATCCGATAAGCTCATCCAGTTCCTTCTTAAAAAGCGGAGCGGAGAGCGGCAGAACAGCCTCCTCATTATAACAGGGGATGACCATCCAGAGTATAGGTTTACCTGCCACATTGTCATTATTCATGAAATTCAGCTCCTGCGCTTATTGTATATTTTTGATTACAGATGACATTGTAACCCTTTATTTTTATTGTTTCAAGAGAAAAACGAAATTTTTGTCACTTTGTCACACCTTCCCATCTACGACAGATTTTCCCCACCACTTCTTCTTGTACCAGTAGTACATCACGATAAGGCCGCGGATGCACTCATCCGTTGCAGTTCCGGCATAGATTCCCCAGACTCCGGCTCCGAGAACGACACCCACCGCATATCCCGTAGTAAGTCCGAGTCCCCAGTTGCACACAAGTCCCATTATGAACGGGAAAATGTATGCGCCGGCAGCTTTGAGGCTGCTGACGAACGTCATGTTCAGGCACCGTCCCGCCTCTACGAATATGTCTGCTATCATTATCATCTGGCCGAGAGCGATGATGTTCTGATTTTCGGTAAAGAACTGCAACGTATACCGGCACATGATGGCATTTACGGACGCTAAGGCTATCGTTATAGGAAGCGATGTCCGAAGAGTCCTGAATACTCTCCTGTACGCTTCTTCGGATTTTCCTGCGCCTACGAGATGCCCCGTTATTATCTGAGTCGACATGGCCGCCGCATTCGAGAATATCATCGCGAACGAAATCAGCGAGTTGCAGTACGCTCTCGCATTCACCGAATCATTTCCCATGGCGTTAACGAACGAAAGGAGCGTCGTCTGGTAAAGGTTATAAGTAAGGTTCTCGCCGCCCGAGGGCAGGCCGATCTTTATCATTTTCGCGAGCAGTTTGCCCGGGAAAGGGTTAAGGTAACGGAGCGAAAAACGTCCGGTCTTCGACACGTAGAAGAAGCCTATGAGCACAGCCACTGCAAGGAATCTTGCCGTAACTGTCGATATCGCCACTCCTGCCACTCCCATTCCGAGGAATTTGAGAGGTCCGTACAGGAACAGGTAGTTGCCCCCGATATTGACTATGTTTATCGCGAACGTTACCCACATGCCGATCTTCGTATATCCGTTGCACCGCATTATCTGAAGCATAACGTTGAAAACCGCCGTCACGAATCCGCCCCCGCCGACGATATAGATATATATCATCGAATAGGGGCGCATCTCCTTAGACACATGAAGGAAATTCATGATCAGGGGATTCGCCGCGCAGAATGCCCCGCTCAACGCGATGCCTATTACAAGGTTGACCGCGACCGCGAGCGTATAGACCATGTTCATTTTTTCGAACAGTTTAGCGCCGAGGTACTGAGCAACGACAACGCTCGTGGCCGTCGCTATGACGTTGAACAGTATGTTCATCATGAACATGATAGTATTTGCATTTCCTACCGCTCCGACCGCATACTCGTCGTAGTGGCTCAGCATGAGCGTGTCCGCGTTATTGAGCATCGTGTTCAGAAAGAGCTCTAAAAACATCGGACCCGCCAGAATGAGGGGCGGTGTATTCTCATCAATGACAGTCGTTTTTTTCATTTTTTATACCTTTTAATCTCAGTCTATGGTATTATACATTATATCGGAAACATCATAAAGGATATAGCAGACACGGAGGGAAGCTATATGATCTATTTTGACCATCTGCCGTTGGATAAGGATATCCTGAAAGCGCTTGGTGAACTGAAAATCGAATATGCTTTTCAGCCGATATATAAGCCTGACGGCGAAACGATTTTCGCCTATGAAGCTCTTATGCGGCCAGAGGGCGAAACAGTCACGGAGCTCATTGCCGAGTATACGAAGCTCGACAAACTCCATGTTCTTGAAGTTGCTACATTTTTCGGCGCCATGCAGGCATATTTTCTCAGGGGTTATCCCGAGAGGGTCTCGATCAATTCGTTTCCTTCCGACTGCATGAGGCAGGAAGAAGCCGATGCATTCTGGGAATACTTCGGCGAGGAAATACGCGGAAGAATGATCATCGAGAATCTCGAATATCCGTATTTCTCTCTGGAGCACTGGAACGAAAAGAGCCGCTCGGTAAGGGCAATGGACAATCTCCTGGCGGTCGATGATTTCGGAATCGGGATCAATAATCTCGAAAGAGTCAGGATAATGAATCCGCATATCGTCAAGCTCGACAGAGAACTGATATCCGGGATCGACCATATCCCCGAAAAGCAGGAGAACGTCAGAAAACTTCTGGATGAATTCCATTCCAAAGATATACTTGTTGTTGCCGAAGGCGTTGAAGAAAAAGAAGAATTCGAATGTCTTGTGAGTCTGGGGGGTGACCTGTTCCAGGGATTCTATCTTGCAAGACCTGCATAAAAAAGATAACCGGTCCTATACGGATCGGTTATCTTTTTCTTTGAACCTGAACGGAAAATGCAATCGAAGAACTACCCCATCGATGCAATGAGAGCATCAATCTCCGCCTGCGAGAGCACTCTTCCGGGATTAGCGGAAGCCGCAGGTGCTGCTGCAGGGGCCGCAGGTGCTGCAGGCGAAACCTGTGCGGCAGTAAATGCTGCACCGCCTCCCGCCTGAGGTGAGTTGCCCATTATGCTTGCAAGCAATGCCTGCTGTTCCGGATCAAGACCATTTGCGTCCATATCTTTTCTGTCAATCCTTCCCTTTCTGTCAGGGACATGCCCTGCAGTTAAAGACTATTCTATCACGATTTCGGAAAATCAAAAACAAAATCTGTTTCTTCTATTCCTCAACAATGTACCAGTCGTCATCGTCCTCATCATAGTAATATATTTCATCTTCATATTCATCATAGAAGAACATCATATCCGACTCGTCATCATATAAGTAGACATTGCCGTCTTCATAAAGATACCAGAGCTTCTCCTCGTAATCGTATTCCCAGTCTTCGAAGTCTTCGCTTCCGTCACAGGATTCCCATCCTTCCTCATAGGTTTCCCATCCGGACCACGAATCCTCGAATTCACTGTAATCGCAGTAATTGCTGCTTCCTTCGGCGCCGACGAATTTTTCGAGCCAGTTTATGTACTTTTCATCGAATCCGCATTTCGAATAAACTTTGACCAGCCTGTCATAATAGCTCCTGTCGCCGTACGGAAGCGATATGGCAAGACCGGTGAGCTCGTTTTTATCTGATGTGTGACCGAAATATGCAACGCAGTCTTTAAGGGACGAGCGCAGATTGTCCGTGGAAACACCCTCTTCACCGACATTCTCGACAATGGACATCATGTCGCTCACATAGAAATCTTCCATTGTCACATAACTGTCATCATCATCCCATGAATCAAAAAAGCTTTCAAAGAATCCTCTTCCGATGGCCTTGTGGAGCTTGCTGTAGTTTGAGCCTAAAAGTTTTTCCGTATTCTTGTAGGCATATTCCGTCCACTTCTTCACAAGATCCGGAACAGCCTTTTCGTTCACGAGTATCATCGTTGATGATCCGCCCTCATCATCATCCTCTTCATTCGCGCTTATCATGTTGTCTATGATCTTCTTCCCGAGCAGCGGAGTTGATATCCCGGGATTTTCTTCTATCAGTTTCATCCATTCCGTATACGACCACCCAAGCCCTGACTCAAAGTCTTCAGACAGAACGGCATACTTGCAGAACGGAGACAGGACATAGCACGTCTCAAGATTAGCCATGATGCAGCAGTCCATCCCGATGATGTCAAAACTTATGTCCGAATTTTTCTTAAGAGCATCCTGTATCTCGTCAAGTGTCAGAGAGGCCGTATCCGGCTGCCATTCGTCGTATCCGAAGCCGTATACCGGACCGCCGCCGTGATCCCAGAATATGAGCATGTATCTGTCGGCCGGGTAATTCTTCTTCCCGTAATCGATAAAATCGGCCAGCGTCTTTGATGCCGTGCAGTCTAGCTGTCCTAAATTGTCTTTTACAAGCTCACATTCACCGTTATGTATCCTGTATATCTGCGAAGTCTCTGAAGAGATATCGTAATCATGCCATCTCTTCGTCCCCATTGTCTGGATGATGACATTGACGTTTTCCCCCGCGCCGGATTTGATCATCTCGGAAATATCGGTCGTGGCTTCGCCTGCCTTGGTCTCCAGATCGGATCCGTTCAGATAGATCATGATCGTCGCGGATTCCGCGTCGTTTCCGATCTCCACGGGCTCAACATCTATATTCTCAAGTTCATCTGAATCGTTATCTCTGTGAACGCTATTGCCTGCTGCTTCTTGAGATTCATCGTTTTCTTCGGTCTCTTCAGGCTCTTCAGTTTCCTCAGCTTCTCCCGCGAGCTCGATATCATCTTCTTCAAGCCAGGTTTCATCGCACCCGCTTATTGCGAAAGCGGATAACAGCAATGCGATCAGAACGCTCTGCAGCTTTTTTTTCATTTTCGGGCCTCCCGGATCACCCTATAACATTTCATAACAACATTCCCTATTCTATCTCTTTTAGGTAAAAAAGAACATACCTGACTTTATGCCAGACCTCACAGATCCTGCGTCTCATACTTATACCGCATATCCTTGTATCTGTGCTCTTTGTCCTTGAAACCGAGCTTCGCATATATCGGATACCCATTGTCAGTTGCCAGAAGATCAATACGTCCAAGCCCGCGTTTTCTGCCGTATTCCATAAGGTTCTTCATAAGCTTTGTGCACATTCCCTTACCGCGGTATTCCGGCTCAGTGTATACGCTCAGAACATCTCCGTACAGACCGTTCAGCAGTATTGAGTTCGCTGGCATTTCAATGATATGCAGATACGCCACGGACACGATCCGGCCGGCATCCCTTGCAACGAACGCGATAAGCTCCGTTCCTAGTTTCCGCTCGAAATAGTCCGGCAGCTGTTTTTCCATGCCTTCTCTCTCTTGATCGGTAACCGAACCGAAATCGTCGATCATATATGCGATCCTCAGACGGATCAGCTCATCTATATCATCTTTTGCAGCTTCTTCAAAAACCATAATACATTCCTCACTCTATCAAGCCTTTGTGAAAATAGCACTCATAAACCGGCGTATCCTTTATTCTCTTCTGCATCTGCTGTCTCCTGTTTACGCGAAGTTTCCCACCTCAGATATCAGGTCAATATGTGTATTATATCAGAAAAGCCCGATGAAAAATCAATTTCATCAGGCTTTATGCCGAATCACAAATTCGATCAGGTTATCTTCGTGATATACCATGACAGGTTCCGATGGATAGAGATAAATGATCCGGAATATATAATATGCAATTGTCGCGATACATACAAGGCAGAGAGATATCTCCATCATCCTCTTTTTCCCGGGGATAACGTATCTCCTCACAAGAGCCGCAGCTCCCAGTATTACCCACGGCACTGCCATAATGTTATATAATGCCGCTTCATGCCATCGCCCTGTTGCAAAACATGCAACGGCTCTTGTCATACCGCAGGCGGGGCACGGAAATCCTGTGATCAATACGAACGGGCAGATCCTATGAAACAGCAGCTGCGTCAGGGCACAATAAAAGACCACCGGAATGATTGCCGGTGCCACTCTTTTCAGATCTTCTTTGATCAATGACATCGTCGTTTTCATTCCGGCAGTCCCAGACATTTCTTAATTGCCGAAAATATCCGCAGGCGAAAATGCGCCTAACAATCCGGCACTCATAGTTGCAAAAAGCGCAATGGCGCAAACGATCAGGACAATGATCAGGTAGCAGAAATAAGATCTTGCGAAATTCCTGAGGTTCCTGTTACTTGCCGATGTCGCATAAATAATCAGGAAAATAAATCCTATGCAGGGAATCGAGAACAGAAGCTCATATCCGAAATAGCCCCACATTGAGATCGGTGTATATTCCAACGGAATATTGCCATAGTTGTTATCAGTGCTCATCATTTCCTCCTTACAAGGAATCTATTGACAGTTTCCTGATTATTATATACGCGTAAAACGGCAGAAGCAACTTCATCCGGTATATCCTCCGGTTCAAAATCCCTAATGGTTCTCCTCTTTTCGATCGTTTCATAAAAATCCATATTAATCTTCCTTTATCTGATATCTGAATTGCCGTCCGCTTGCGAAGCTGTCAAACTGGAACGCTAACCCCTTCTACGCAGTTCATGTCTGTCGGGAAAGACTTCGCGGCAGATCTTCAGTTCCAGTTCCTGTCTGTGTCCGAAATGCGAAAGCATGGCCTCTTCTCCGGAAACACCGTGCTTCTTCGCATACGGAGACTCATTGAAAAATCCGAGCATCAGCGGATACCACAGTTCGTTTCCCTGGTCATCAGATCTTTCTTTTCTTATCACATTGATATTGGCGCGTATATCCTCGGAAAGAAGATATAATATCCGATAATCCCGGCCATCCAGAACATTTCTGATCTCTTTGTAGAAATCGATTATCTCCCCGTCGGATGCATTCTGAAACAGCATCATATCCTCTACTATGTTCTGGAAGATCGAGCATTCAAATATGTTGCCGTCAGTATCCCATCGGGAAAACCGTTTCAGAATTATATTTCTGAAATCCTCACGCGATAATCGGTTGTTGTAGATCTCATACTGTTCAAGGTCCTTGTGAAACCCGGGGATATCCGTAAGAATCTGAGTGAAGCAGATGATCATATTCCCATCTTCTTCATGACTCTTTTCTTTTATCTCTTTTTCAATGTCGTGATATCTTTCAATGATCGCGGAATAAGTGGCCTTGCTAACATACGCGCACCAAGCCAGTTCGACAGGAGAATAGTCTCCCTCATGATATGCGTGCATCTCCGGGTGCTCATCGGACAGTTTTTTTACAAGAGTGCTTTTCCCGCTTCCCTGTAATCCTTCTACAAAATAGTTCATAGAATAAATTCCTCCCCGTCAGCCAGCGTATGGATCCGGTCATTAAAATCGGCAAACTCAGGCATCATTTTGAATGCTTCGGCGCTTTCCGTATGCATCGGGATTATGACTTCAGGATCCGTCATATCCATGAGTTTCGCAAGCGTTTCCACGTATGCATGTCCGCTCGTATGCAGCTTTTTCATATGAGACTCATCATCCCTTCCCCGAACGAAATCCACTATCGCCTGATCGGGAGCTTTACCGCCTTCAAGATAACCGTCCCAGAGCGAATAGGTGATGAACGGGTCCTCCATCTGCTGCATGCGTTCCTCAAATTTTCCCGGCTTAAGATCAGGATTCCGGTTAGGCCTTGCCAGCATCACGAACCCCTTCTTCAGATATATATCCGGATCAGCCATAAAAAAGCTCTTGCGCCTGTTATTGGGATTCATCACATCCTTAACGTTCCACATGTAAGCTATTTTCTGCTCAGGGCAGAGGACATATATAGTCTTCTTATAGCAGTACTTGTCGGGATAATCTCTGTTTCTGGCTTCGATGGCTATTTTCATGATCTCCGCCTGATAAGGATCGCACAGAAACGCTTTTTCACCCGGAGTGGCATGATAAAACTCCATTATGCTGTCGAGATTCGTTGATGACACAAGGACGACATTCTCTTTATGAGTCCTGAAAATCTTTTTGGCTTCTTTTCCGAGCTGCTCCTCGTCCATGACGATGCCGTGCTTTGACTCGTTCGTCCTAAAGATCATCGTTCCTTCCGTGACAAGGATATCGACTTTGCCGACTTGCGTCTTAATGGTGTTTTCAAACGCTTCAGTTCCGGGAATCCCATGTTCCCTGAAATCTCCCGTGTACAGAACCCTCTTCCCGTTGATCTCGATGAGGAACATGTAAGCATCTATCGCAGAATGATCGCACATAAGCGGTGTTACTTTTATCTCTCCGAAATCCCTGGCGGTTCCGTTTTCCCAGTATGGTTTCATTTTGTTTATCAATGGCAGTTCAGGAGGGACGTCATTCCCCTTTATTTCATTCAGTTTATCAACACGGGCAGCGATCATTTTCATGATGGCTTTTGCCGTATCTCCTATATACATATCGATACCTTCGGGAATACGGTCTTTGAGCCCGACATGGTCTCCATGATAGTGGGTGAAAAGAACGGCATCTGCGCCGCGCGGATTCTCTCTGTCCCCGAACACCATCTCCACAAGCTCGTCATCCCCGATCTTTGCGTCTTCTGTTCCCGGAAGATTCGCACCGAAATCTATAAGAACCCTGTGATCGCTGCTCTGGAATTCCGTTACTATTCCGCCTATCTGGTTTGTTCCGCGGTAAATCTTAATACTGTTCATTTTTCTGCCTCTCCGTCATTTTCCTTCAGTCTGGTCTCGACCGTTCTGATTATATCATAATTTCAGGCGGTACTTCGCCGTCCGAAGATCATTCAGTCATAAACCGGTTCACAGAATGATCCATTCACTTCCTCGTGTGTTGTCGCAAGATCAATAGCTTGCAGCCATATTCTCGCTATGTTTATGAACATAAAAATGTACATTCAGAGAACATAAATATGTACATACATATCCGTATAATCAGAACCAAGATGACGGTTTGCTTCATCTCACATCAAAGAACATTTCGATCACGAACAAGGAGGGAACGCCATGAAAATCGGATTAACATCAAGAGGAAAAGCACTGGTCAAGAAGATGACCGCCGGATCAGCGCCCCGCACTGTCCGCGAACCGGACATGAGGCCCTTCACCTTGATCAGGTACAGCAGAACAGGAAAGGCTCTCCCGAAGGAAACGGTTATGGTGGACATGAACAAGCACTTCAGAAAAACAGCCTAGAGCGCAGAGGGGGACTCCCCCTCTCCTCTTCAGACACGACTATACTCAGAGAGGAAAAAAACTTATGAATATACAGGAAGCAAACGGAAAACAGATAGCAAAGATACTCGAAATGATCGGGCCCGGAGATACGCAGATCCGTACGAAAAGCGAATGGGTGCTTTCAATTTATTACTCTGACCGCGATGACAATACACTGACGATCGAGATGTGTCTGAGCATAAGTCTTCAAGGCGATCCGCTCTTTGACCCTCTCATGCGTATAGAACTCGCCCTGAACGATAAAGAAGAGATTATATCGGCAAGGCCCATATATTATCTCAGCACCTCTCCGTTCTATACAGAAGAGATATACGCGAAAGATAACAGCTCCTGCTACAACCCGAAGCTGTACGAGAAGACACCCGGAGAGCTTGATCGCCGATTAAACGAATGGCTGGGGAATCTCTATATCCAAGGGTATCTGACTGAGGGCGTGATCACAAAAAGATAAAAAATCCGCGAAGCAACAAGAAAGACCGCGATATTGCGGTCTTCCTTTGTTCGATATCATATTTTACCGGTCACAAATGCTATTGATCATCCGATGCTTCCATGAATATTCTATCAAGCTTATCTTGGAATACAGGAAAATCCTCTTTTATTGTTTTATATACATCGCCCATGTCAAGACTCATGTACTTGTGAGCCGCAACATCCCTGAAGCCGGCAGCCTCTTTCCACGCAACATCTTTATACTGAGTCCGGACTTCATCAGTCAAGGTCTTTACCAGTTCTCCGATATTGACA
>JAILNQ010000036.1 GCA_024691425.1 Lachnospiraceae bacterium | reverse complement strand
CAGATGCAATATCGATGACGGAACGATGTTCAACCCTCAGTTCTACGGATTTGACGGCGAAGTATATACGATAAGCGATGATGATGACCATATGCTCGTTCTCGAGCGCGCTATTTCAAAGCCGGATGCACTTGGTAATGTAACAATAAATCAGAACGTGAACATCGCAGGTATCAACTATACGCTCGGACAGGTCAAAAGCGATGCATTTGATCATTACAGGAACTGGCAGGATTATTTCGATACGAAACCGTCGAATATCGCCGTCAACGGTGAGCAGAGCGAGTCATTGGTTGAGCTTCTCGACGGCATCAACAGCTCTGTGCTCGCATCAATGGATGAAGCAGATGCCGATGAGGCAGATACTGGGTCCGGAATAAGCGTTCATCTCAGCGGGAACCGGTTTTCGAAAGATGCCACGGCGTCCATTCCCGGAGACAGCGGTAAGTACATGCTGAGCATATCAGAGGATCCGGCTGCAAAAGACCGAATAAATGCGGCATTCCTTCATGACAGGATCACCTGCCCGGAAGGAAGCTATGTGCCGCTTTCCATAGATTTATACGATAAGAGCGGAACTGTTCCTATCCATAAGCTCGGCAATTCAAAAATGGAAGTTTCGATGCCTATACCTTCAGGATTTGAGGGGGATGACGGAATCGCGATCGCAAGTCTTGACGAAAACGGCCGGCTTGAACAGCTTTCGAGCGAGATAGAAGGCAACGGCTCCGGCCAAAACATCAAGTTCGTAACAGGACACTGCAGCACTTTCGTTATATATTCGAGAACTGTAAAGCCTTCCGCATATACTGACGGCAATCAGCTCGAGCTTGTTGATGAAACCGGTGCAGCGTCTGCTTTTGATATGCGCGGTACCTGGACTACATTGAATAAAAAGGTATATGGACCTGTTTCGGCAAAATGGTTTATAATAGTAATCCTGATGGCACTTGCAGGAATACTTGCTCTTTACAGGCCTTCTAAGAGCAGAAAGAACTAACGGGAGGATATTATGGAAAAGATAGTTATGACCACGCCCCTTGTGGAGATGGACGGAGATGAGATGACAAGGGTCTTGTGGCAGATGATAAAGGATGAGCTTCTTTGTCCTTTCATCGACCTGAAGACTGAGTACTATGATCTCGGACTTAAGAACCGTAACGATACCGATGACCAGGTCACGGTCGATTCTGCTGAAGCTGCTCTGAAATATGGCGTTGCCGTAAAGTGCGCAACGATCACGCCGAATGCGGCAAGAGTAGACGAATACAAGCTCAAAAAGATGTACAAGAGCCCGAACGGAACGATAAGGGGAATACTTAACGGAACAGTTTTCCGTACCCCGATAATCGTAAAAGGGATCACCCCTTGCGTTTCAAACTGGAAGCAGCCGATCACGATCGCAAGGCATGCATACGGAGATGTATATCAGAATGTCGAAGAAAAGCTCGCCGCAGGTGAAAAAGCCGAGCTTGTTATCACCAGGGCGGACGGTTCTAAAGAGGTTAAGCTTATCCATGATTTTGAAAAAGGCAGCGGTATAGTTCAGTCTGTTCATAACGTCAATGATTCTATAGAGAGCTTTGCAAGAAGCTGCTTCAACTATGCGCTCGATCAGAAGAAGGACCTGTGGTTCGGAGCTAAAGATACTATTTCTAAGCAGTACGATCATACATTCAAGGATATCTTTTCGGATGTGTTCGAAAAAGATTACAGGGATAAGTTCGAAAAAGCCGGAATCGAGTATTTCTATTCGCTCATCGATGATATCGTTGCGCGCATCATGAAGTCAAAGGGCGGAATGATCTGGGCCTGCAAGAACTATGACGGGGATGTCATGTCTGATATGATAAGCTCTGCATTCGGATCACTTGCTATGATGACATCGGTTCTTGTATCGCCTTCAGGAGTCTACGAATACGAGGCCGCTCACGGAACCGTTCAGAGGCACTATTATAAGCATCTTAAAGGTGAAGAGACGAGCACGAACTCGGTCGCTACGATTTTCGCATGGACGGGTGCGCTCAGAAAGCGCGGTGAGCTTGACGGAATTCCTGCACTCATTAAGTTCGCTGATAAGCTTGAGCTTGCCACGACGCTCACGATAGAGGACGGAAAGATGACGAAGGATCTTGCGATGATCACTTCGCTTACCGAAACAGTGACATTGAGTTCACACGATTTCATCAAAGCAGTCAGGAAAACTCTGGAAAGCCTTATATAATGGATAATATAAACATTTCACAGGCCGTCATCAAGAGACTGCCTAGATATTACAGATACCTGGGAGAACTGAAGGATGAGGGAGTTAGCCGTATAAGCTCGAGAGAGCTTTCGCTGCTCATGCACGTCACTGCTTCTCAGATACGTCAGGACCTTAATCATTTCGGAGGGTTCGGGCAACAGGGCTACGGGTATAATGTCAGGAATCTCTATGATGAGATAGGTAAGATCTTAGGGCTTGATAAAAATCATAAGCTCGTCGTTATCGGTGCCGGACATCTTGGACAGGCGCTTTCTAACTATGTGAATTTTGAAAGACGCGGATTCCATATTCTCGGCATTTTCGATAAGGATCCGGCGCTTGTCGGAATGAAGATCAGAGGCGTTGCCGTATCTCCGATGGAAGAGCTCGAGGATTTCATAGCAGGAAATGATATAGATATCGCGGTTCTCACGATTCCTAAAACGAGCGCGGTAGAAGTTGCCGAAACACTTGTCAGATGCAACATAAAGGCGATCTGGAACTTTGCTCATGTAGATCTCGCAGTTCCTGACAATGTCACTGTCGAGAACGTGCATCTGTCAGAGAGCCTTATGAGACTCAGCTACAATCTTGTCAGGGGGTAGATCATGGCCGCATCCCACGAAAAATTCGATAATGCCATAGGAAGCGTGAAGATACCGATTCTCATCCTCGATAACAAATGGCACAGGATTTTCGGCAAGATGAATCCTACAAAAGAGATAAAGGATCTTGAGGAAGAGCTTTCTGCGCTTCTTAAAAGGCAGGGCAAGCTCGTCAACGAGAACAAGGATCTTAAAAAGATAAAGAGCAATCTTATGTCTGAAATCGTCGATAATATTGACGGCGTTGACACACGTGAGAATGACGAGTCGGTCGATAAGAAGCTCAATGATAATAAAAGACTCATAAATGATGTGAACGAAAAGCTCGACAACAACGAGGAGGAGCTGATGGAGCTTCCACGTGAGATCGATGCGGCAAACCGCCGTCTCATGCTCGCAACAATGGATATGTGTTATGAACGGCTTCAGGAGAACACAGCTTTGATCGACGAGATAGCGGAATGGGTCAAAGATATAAGGGTTCAACTCAAGAAGAATCTTGTCAAGAAGCAGGACATGGAGCTTTACAATGCCGAGCTCTATTCATATATGCACGACATTTTCGGTCCTGTGGTAATGGAGCTTTTCGATATGAAATATGTTCCGACCATTCATAAGCCGCCCGAACTCAAGGCGGGCGCTAAAGAAGGAGTAAACACCGGCGCTCAGACTGAGGAAGAGAAAAAAGAATAAAATTTTGACCTCAAAGCGCATAAATGATAGAATATTTTTTTGGTAATGCAGTATTTGAAAAGGAGTTTGATATGTCCGGACATTCGAAATTTGCCAACATAAAACATAAAAAGGAAAAAAACGACGCTGCAAAGGGTAAGATTTTCACTATCATAGGCCGTGAGATCGCCGTAGCAGTTAAGGAAGGCGGCCCGGATCCCGCTAATAACTACAAACTCGCAGCAGTTGTCGCTAAGGCGAAAGCGAACAACATGCCGAACGATACTATAAATAACGGTATCAAAAAGGCTGCAGGTGATACGAACAGCGTAAATTATAAGAACTATACTTATGAAGGTTATGGCCCTAACGGAATAGCCATCATTGTTGAAACGCTTACTGATAACGCTAACAGAACGGCAGCGAATGTCAGGAGCGCGTTCACTAAAGGTAACGGGAGCATAGGAGCTCAGGGGTGCGTATCTTTCATGTTCGACAGAAAGGGACAGATTATCATAGACAGGGAAGAGTGTGATATGGACCCTGATGAGCTCATGATGCTTGCACTTGATTCGGGAGCTGATGATTTCAGCGAAGAGGAAGACAGCTTTGAAATACTGACAGACCCTGATGAGTGCGAGAAAGTCCGCCGCGCTCTTGAAGAGGCAGGAATTCCCATGGCTTCCGCGGAAGTTTCAATGATACCTCAGAACTACGTAAAACTTGAGGATGAAGAAGCTTTAAAATTGCTTAACCGTACGCTTGACCTCTTAGATGAAGATGATGACGTACAGGCAGTATATACAAATCTTGAGGAATAAATGAGCAACAGGAAAACAGACCCTCTTTTAATGGTTGCAGCCGCATTGGCTCTCATAGCGACGGTTTATGTGTTCTACATAACCGTGTTCGAGCAGATCATAAGTCAGAATCAGGGCTATTTCTATGCCGTGATCTTCGGCTTTATTCTGCTTGTTCTGTTTCTTCTGTGCAATCTGTTCACGAAGCTCATCGCTATATCGGTTGGCGATCAGAGAACCCCTTACCGTAAACTCATAACTACGATAGGGCTTGTAGTCATTGCAGGGCTTTTCCTGGTTACAAGGATGCGCTACAACACTTCGCTCTACCCCGGAGATTATCCTGTTTTCCGCGGAGCGGCAGCTATGGCGGAGGGGACTTATGCGGAGAACCTTGATCTCATTGACAGTGCAAATGCCAATCCTGCGCATTATCTCTGCTCGCTGCTTCTTTCGGTGGTTTTCCGTATTGTAGAACCTTCTGCAACGGCATTTCTTTGGATGAACGCGATTTTCATTGTTCTTTGCGGATTCCTGACATATAAAATAGTAAGAGCATTCACGAATCCGATGTGCGGACTGTTTTCTGCAATAGTTTTTGCATGCGTTCCGTCACAGACATTTGCGGTTTATTCGCTCAATACCGAACCGATGGTAGCTGCAATATATCTCGGTGCGGTTCTTTCGCTTATTTCGCTCTTTTCATACAACAAGAGAGTAAAAGAAAAAGAAGAGGATTATGAGGACATAGAAGAGGATGAGAAGCGTGATCTCGCCGGAATCTTGTTCACGGTTTTAGGTACGGTTCTTATCGGCCTTCTGATTTTTGTAGAGCCTTTCATGATCATCCCGATGGCTCTTCTCGTTCTCGCCGCTTACATAGGGCGGAAGATGAAAGCCCTTAACATGCTCGTGGCTTTTGCCGCAGGTATTGTGGTGATGGTTCTTCTGTGCTTTGTGAAGTCCGTTCACATGGATGTAGATTTCGGAACTGTCATGAAATCCGAGGTTTCTGCATTTGATCCTTCAACGAACTATAATACCGGCGAAGTTTCAGATTTTGGCGATGTATATCATTCATTTAATGTGGATCTGTCATCGACTGATAAGAACATCACCGAAAACTACATGTTCATCTCGACTGATGACGGTGCAGGCGCATATACGGAAATGAATGCGTCATGGGTTGTCGTCCTCAATCAGATAATGTATATGTTTGTCCTTATGATGACGATAAGCTGTATGATACTTGCAGTTAAGGAACAGAAGGACTATGTCGTCACTATAAGTACGCTTATCGTCGGAGCGTTCCTGATGTTGTTTTTCCAGCAGAACAGGGATAATCAGGAATTCCTTTTCATAACCGTATTCATCATAGCTTCTTCCACAGGCATACATTACCTGTATCTTGATCACCATCCTGAGCTCAAGGTAAGCGTAAATGCACTTGATGCTCTTGAGAAGACAGGAAGGAAAGAGATTGCGGCGGCTACGAGGTCGAATCTGAAAAATGCCGCAAGGATGAGCGAGGCTGATTTTGTTAAACGTGCGAAAGCCCTGATCTTCGTTGGAAATGATGAGGCTCTTTACAATCAGATCAAGGATGAGGAGCATGAGAGAGCTCTCAAATACTATCAGCGTCCCGAAAAGAGGGAGGAAGAGGCATTCGATGATTATGATGACGATTTCTTCCTTGATAATGAAGATGATGCAGGCGACAACATAAGAGTAACGGCTGTTTCCTCGACAGGCATACGCCAGACTGTCGGAAAAGATGACATGTACGAGCCGAATGCCGAAATGCATGAGAGCGCCAGCGCTGCCCGTAAGAACACATCTGTTCCTGCATGGAAGAGACCTGAGCAGTTCGGCGATGAAGAGATGTTCGATGAGGATGATGTCGAGCTCGGAAAAGCTCATTCTGCATTCGACGGAAGGCAGGCTCTTGCCGCAAATGAAGGATTGACGACAAAAGAACCTGAACCCGAGGTTCAGAAAATATCCAGGACCGGAAAGACTAAGAAGATATCATCCCCGAAAAGCAATAAGAAAGCCGTTTCTGTTCCTGTACCTGTAAAAAAACCTGTACCTGTCATTGAGCCTGAAACCGCGGCGTTTGAAGATGACTTTGGCTATAACGATTTTGATGACATGGCAATATATGAGCCCCAAGATTATGACGAGCCTGTAGCTGCCAAGCCTTCAAAGACTGCTTCGAAGATTTCAAAGAAAGACGCAAAGAAAGAAGCTAAGGAAAAGCCGAAGAAAGAAAAAGCCAAGGCGGTAAAAGTATCATCGGAGGCTTCGGCAACGAATACGATGTCAGGAGGGAAGGCCGTCAGAAGAATTAAGACGGTCGGGTCCGGGGATGGAACAGGAGTTAATCCCGGAAAGCCTCTGGCGAATCCTCTTCCGGTTCCTGAAAAGAAACCGCATAAAGATCTGGATTATGACAAGGATGTTAAAACTGCGGATGATGACGGCTGGGACTTCGACGTAGACGTTGATGACAGCGATGACTGGGATATTTAATATTGTCCTTGCAATAGAATCCTAAATTATATATAATATCGGTTAGCGCATTAAGGTCTTTCCTTATCGCATGGGCTTCCGTGGCTCAGCTGGTAGAGCGACGCATTCGTAATGCGTAGGTCGCCGGTTCGAATCCGGCCGGGAGCTCTTTTGACCGGGCAGGAAATGCCCGGTCATTTTTTTACACATCAGTAGCGTCAGTCCATTTGCCGAAGGCAAATTCAGGATGGACTGATGTTCAATCATGAGGAAAAGATATGGCACAGTTATGGGGCGGAAGGTTCACAAAGGAAACTGACAGGAAGGTATATGATTTCAATGCTTCGATAAACTTCGACAGAAGACTTCTTGATGTTGATATAGAAGGCTCGAAGGCTCATACGGCTATGCTGGCGCATACCGGGATCATTACAGATGAAGAGTGCAGGCTTATAACTGAAGGTCTTGAAGGCATTCTTTCTGATGTTAAGAACGGAAAGCTTGAGATAACTTCTGAATATGAGGATGTTCACAGCTTTGTTGAGGCTAACGTTATAAAAAGGATCGGGGATGCAGGCAAGAAGCTTCATACAGGAAGAAGCCGCAATGACCAGGTTGCGCTTGATATGAAGCTCTATACGAGATCTGACATTGATGAGATGAAAAATAAGGTCAGGATGGTTCTTGATGTTCTCCTTAAAGTCATTGAGGATAATACTCAGACGATCATGCCGGGGTTCACGCATCTTCAGAAGGCGCAGCCTGTAACGCTTTCTCATCATTTTGCGGCGTATTTCGAGATGTTCAAGAGGGACTATGACAGGCTTTTATGCATTCGCGAAAGGATGAACTATTGTCCTCTCGGAGCAGGAGCACTTGCAGGAACGACTTATCCGCTTGACCGTGATATGACTGCCAGAATGCTGGGTTTTACCGCTCCGACCGCAAATTCAATGGATTCCGTCTCTGACAGGGATTACCTTATAGAATACCTTTCGGCGCTTTCGATCATAATGATGCATCTGTCGAGGTTCTGCGAGGAGATAATAATCTGGAACAGCAACGAATACAGATTCGTCAATATAGATGATTCGTTCGCAACGGGATCGAGCATAATGCCCCAGAAGAAGAATCCTGATATCGCTGAGCTGACGCGGGGTAAGTGCGGCAGGGTTTACGGAGATCTTATGGCATTGCTTACCGTAATGAAGGGACTTCCGCTTGCTTACAACAAAGACATGCAGGAGGATAAAGAAGCCGCGTTTGATGCGATGGATACTGCAGGCAGCTGTCTTGAGCTCTTTGCCGGCATGATAGCCTCCATGACGTTCAATGATGATATCATGAGGGAATCTGCCGCAAAAGGCTTCACGAACGCTACTGATGCCGCCGATTATCTCGTCGGAAAAGGCGTACCGTTCAGAGATGCGCATGGTATTATAGGGCAGATTGTGATATACTGTGACAATAACCTGAAATCGATCGAAGACTGCACGCTCGACGAATTAAAGTCGATAAGCGCATACTTCGATGAAGATATATATGAGTTCATAAGCCTTAAGACCTGTGTGGACAAACGTCTGACAAAAGGCGCCCCTGCACAGGCCGCAATGGAAGAATTCATAGCGGAAGCAAAGGATTTTCTCAGTAAGATATCCTGATGCACCGCAGAGAGGAGAAAAAATGGGTGAGAAATTACAGGTCGGAGTTTTAGGCGGGACCGGAATGGTAGGGCAGCGCTTCATTTCACTGCTTGCCGACCATCCGTGGTTCGAGGTAAAAGTCATAGCGGCGAGTCCTAGGAGCGCCGGGAAGACATACGAAGAGGCTATAGGCGAAAGATGGAAGATGACAACGCCGATGCCTGAGAAAGTTAAGTCAATAAACGTAATGGATGTCAGCGAAGTCGATAAAGTCGCCTCACAGGTTGATTTTGTCTTCTCTGCAGTTGATATGACAAAGGATGAGATCCGCGCGATCGAGGAGAAATACGCAAAGGCCGAGACACCTGTTGTATCAAATAACAGCGCGCACCGCTGGACTGAAGATGTTCCGATGGTCATTCCTGAGATAAATCCTGAGCATATTGAGATTATCGAAGCCCAGAGAAAGAGGCTCGGAACAAACAGGGGTTTTATTTCTGTCAAGCCTAACTGCTCCATACAGAGCTACACGCCCGCGCTTGCCGCATGGGCCGAATATGAGCCTTATGAGGTAGTTGCGACTACATACCAGGCGATATCCGGTGCAGGAAAGACGTTTAAGGACTGGCCGGAAATGATAGAGAATGTCATTCCTTACATAGGAGGCGAAGAAGAAAAATCCGAGCAGGAGCCTCTCAAGATATTCGGAAAGATAGAAAACGGCAAGATCGTAAAAGCATCTGAGCCTGTGATAACATGCCAGTGCATCAGAGTTCCGGTTCTTGACGGACATACTGCCGCAGTATTCGTAAAATTCCGTAAGAAAGCTTCAAAGGAAGAGCTTATAGAAAAGCTTGTAAGCTTTTCGGGAGAACCTCAGAAGCTGAAGCTTCCTTCTGCACCTGCTTCGTTCATCAGGTACATGGAAGAAGATAACAGGCCGCAGGTAAAAGCCGATGTCGATTTCGAAAGAGGAATGGGTATTTCCATAGGGCGTCTGCGTGAAGATAAGATATACGATTACAAATTCGTCGGACTTTCCCATAACACCTTAAGAGGTGCTGCCGGCGGAGCGGTATTGTGCGCGGAGCTTCTTAAGGCAAAAGGCTATATTACGGCAAAATGATCAGAAAGAGAACAGGGCATTGGAAGATTTAAAGTATCAGATAGATCTGCTTACGGCATTGAATGAAAGACTGCTGAACAGCGAAAAGATGTACCGGCACATCGCAGAGTGTTCCGGCACTCTTTTCATGTATTTTGATTACAGAACTTCCCCTGCCAAGGTTGACCTCGTCGGTCCATGGGATGATATGGTCGGCGAGAAGATCGCGAATCATCCGTATGATGAATCGTACATGCTGAACCTCCTTCTAGATGAGGACCAGGATAAGTTCCGGATTCACATGCTTGAGCTTGAACGCGAGGGACTTACGACAGATACGGTTGATGTAAGGTCACGCAACAAGCGTTACTGGCTCAGCTGTTTCGCGAATGTAACGTATGATGATAATAAGAAGCCTGTTGAGAAGATCATTTCGATAAAGGATATTACAAGGATAAAGATGAACTCCGAGGAGCTTGAGTACCTCGCGTTCTACGATTCCCTGACCGGCGTCTACAACAGGAATTATTTTGTCAGGAAGTTCCGCGACATGTGCGAACGTGCGGACAGTGAAAAAGTCAGCGTTGAGATAATGTTCGTTGATATAGACGATTTCAAGAAGATCAATGATTCTATAGGTCTTCTTTTCGGAGATGAGCTTGTGCAGGAATTCGGTCAGTATCTCAAGGAATTCAATTCTGAAGAGGTAAATGTCGGACGTTTCGGAAGCGACTTTTTTGTAATATCCATCTACAATCCGTGCGGACAGCGCAGCAGTGACGTTATATATCATAAGATATTAGAGCGTCTGCGTCATCCTTTCACGCTTACGAACAAGACGGAAATAATGTTCACCGTGTCCTGCGGAGTGGCCGAATATCCCGATGCAGGCAGAACTGCCCTCGAGGTTATAAAGAATACTGAAATAGTATTATATAAGGCCAAGGAACGCGGCAAGAACGGTATACAGTATTTCGAGCTCGACATTCTCAACAAGTTCATCAAAAACGTATCGATAGAGAAACAGCTGAAGGAGGCTATTGAAACCGAAGGTTTCCAGCTTTACTACCAGCCGCAGTACAATGCATCTGACGGAAAGCTGCGCGGAGCCGAGGCACTCATCCGCTGGCCGGATCCGGACGGAGAGGGGTTCATAACATCACCGGGAGAATTTATTCCGATAGCGGAAAAGAACGGAGCCATAATACCTATAGGCAGCTATGTTATAAAAGAGGCGCTTCGGACCTTGAGCGAATGGAGAAGCAAGTATCATATTCCTATGATACTTTCGATCAATATCTCGGCGCTTCAGCTTGAGAGAGAGAATTTCGTTGATAATCTTTCTCATGCGATAAACCTCAACGGCATAAGCCCTGAAACGATAGAGCTTGAGATAACCGAATCGGTGTTCATTAACAATTTCGAGGATGTCATTGATAAGATCAAAACCCTTCGCGGGCTTGGAATGAGAGTGAGCCTTGACGATTTCGGAACAGGATATTCATCGCTTTCTTATCTGAAGAACCTTCCGATCGATACGATCAAGATCGATAAATCGTTCATTGAGACGGCAGTGAAGGATGACAGTTCGAGCATAATATATGAGAGCGTAATAGAGCTTTCAAAGAAGCTCGGATTTGAGACTGTCGCCGAGGGAGTAGAGACAAAGGAACAGTTCAATTATCTCAGGGATAAGAACATAGACATAGTTCAGGGCTATCTTCTCGGCAAGCCTGTCGGAAAGGTAGAGTTCGAAAAACTTCTGATAAGGCAGATTCCTTAACACAACATGTACCGAAAGCAGGATTTACAGTATTTACAGGACATATTCGCGAGAGAGTCGAATGACATCGCGATTGTTTACGGCATGCGTTCCGTAGGACTTTCCGAGATCATATTGGATTTCGTGAAGGATAAGGAGTGCCTGTATTATCAGGCCTGCCCGGTTATAGACGGTATACAGCGGGTATTTTTCGCCTCAGAGCTCTACGACCAGACAAAATCACCGATTTTCCCCGACGAGAATTATGAAAATCTTCTCACATCGTTCATAAACGACAAATCCGAAAGGAAGAAACTCATCGTTTATGATGATTTTCAGTATCTGATAAAAGAGAACCCCACATTTATCAATTTTCTTGCAAGCCTTCTGTTCGAACGCGTAAAGAGCGGAACGGTCATGCTTCTGCTTGTCAGCGATGATATCAAATGGATCGAGAACGATATGATCAAGCTGACGGGAAGAAAATCATATGAGATTTCAGGAGTCTTAAAGCTCAACGGCTATTCTGCCGCCGAATTCAGGCAGTGCTTCCCGGATATGCCTCTTAACGAGGTAATGGCCATATATTCATTCGTCGGCCCTAAGAGCAGGTATTACAACAGGATAGAAGAAGGAATGACATGTCATGACTTCATAATAGAATGGTTGAAAAAATGGGCCGAAGAGGATGCTGATGCGAACCTTTACATTCCCCATGAAATAAGGGAACCGATGCTGTATAACACGATCCTTTATCAGATAGCCGCAGGGTCCGGCAAGCTCAATGACATACACAATGCAGTAGGTATTGACCGTGCAAAGCTTTCGGTATACATCAAGACGCTCATTGAGAACGGCCTTGTTGAGAAAGCAATAAGTGCGGCTGCCGGAGATCCGAAAAACACTCTGAAGGGTGTTTACATGATAAAAGACGAGACGATCAGGTTTTACTACAGGTTTGTATTTCCGCACCTGTCCTCACTTCGCCTGCTGGGGGCGGACAGATTCTACAGAAAATACGTTGAGGCCGGCTTTACATCTTTCGTGAGCGAAAACTATCACAGGTTCTGCATGGAGCTTATCAGATGGCTCAATAAGGAGAGCAGGCTCAACTTCAAGGTTGCCAGGATCGAGGAATATTATGACAAGAGCAAGGCGATAGACTTCATCGTGACCGCCGCAGGAGGCAGTGTCATAGCCTGTGCATGTCAGTACGGTCCGCATCACATGAACTATAAGAAATACGAAGAAGTAAGAGCTGCAGTAAGAAAGAACAAGCTTCCGTGCGATAATATATGGCTCTTCTCATCGGGAGGGTTCGATCAGAAACTTTCGATGTTCGGCTCGGTCACTCCGGGCGTAAAGCTGATAGAAGGAAGCGAACAAAGGCTCCGTTGACACTTTGAGTTTATGATGGTAAAGTAATAAAGTATATTTTTTGGGAATAATCCCTTACAGGAGGATAAAAACATGAAGAAAGCGTTGATAATTGTATCCGCATTATGCATGACACTTCTTTGCGCATGCGGGTCATCAGGTAAATCCAGTAAGCTCGTTATGGCTACGAATGCCGCTTTTCCGCCGTATGAGTCGGTTGAAGGAGGCAAGATTGTAGGAATAGATGCAGAGATCGCACAGCTCATCGCCGATGATCTAGGTAAAGAGCTTGTTATCGAAGATATGGCATTTGATTCTATAATAGCTGCAGTTCAGTCAGGAAAAGCCGATATAGCGATGGCCGGAATGACTGTTACGGAAGACAGAAAGCAGAATATCAACTTCTCGACCCCTTATACTGAGGCTGCTCAGGTTATAGTTGTCAAAGAGGGTTCAACAGTTGCTTCTCCTGATGATCTTGAAGGCATGACTATAGGTGTTCAGATCGGAACTACCGGTGACATCTATGCCGAGGATATAGCCGGAGCTACTATCGAGCGTTATTCAAAGTATTTCGAAGCTATCCAGGCACTTCTTCAGGATAAGATCGATGCCGTTATCGTTGACCGTGAGCCCGGTAAAGTTTTCGTAAGCCAGAATGAGGAGCTTAAGATGATCGATGAAGAGTTCACCGTAGAGGAATATGCTATCGGTGTCGCAAAAGAAAATACTCAGCTTCTCGATGACATCAATGCTTCGCTCAAGAAGCTCCAGGATTCCGGCAAGATCGACGAGATCATCAATAAGTACATCAAAGCCGAATAATAATGAGCCTTAAAGAGAACTTATATCTTAATTTCATAAAAGAAGACAGGTACATGTACCTTGTCTCCGGACTTGGAAACACATTACTCATCACGATCGTTGCGGTCGTGGTGGGTATTTTGGTTGGTTTTCTTCTTGCCTATATCAGAACGACGCATGATAAGACAGGAAAATGGAAAGTGGCCAATCTTTTTGCGCAGCTTTATATTACGGTCATCCGCGGAACGCCGATGGTGCTCCAGCTCCTGATCGTGTATTTTGTAATATTCGCGTCCGTAAATGTGCCTAAGATCATCGTTGCATTCATCGCATTCGGTCTTAACTCGGGCGCATATGTCGCGGAGATCATCAGAGCCGGGATCATGTCGATAGACCAGGGGCAGTTCGAGGCAGGTGCGAGCCTGGGATTTTCGTATACCCAGTCCATGCTGTATTTCATACTCCCTCAGGCTATAAAGAACGTACTTCCGGCGCTCGGAAATGAAATGATTGTTCTTCTCAAAGAGACCAGTGTTGCAGGCTATATCGCGATGAACGACCTTACGAGAGGAGCCGACATCATCAGAAGTCAGACATATTCCGCATTCGCGCCGCTGCTTATGGCAGCAGCGATATATCTGTTTTTCGTTCTGATCTTCGACAGCCTTGTAAAGAAACTTGAAAGGAATCTCAAGAACAGTGACCACTGACCAGAAAACGCCGCTCATTGAGGTAAAGCACCTCAGCAAGGCATTCAGCAATTCCAGACATGACCTGGAAGTCCTGACGGATATCAACGTAAACTTCTATGAGGGTGACGTCGCGTTCATTGTCGGGCCGTCAGGTGCCGGTAAGAGCACGTTCTTAAGGTGCCTTAACCGTCTTGAAGAGGCGACGGCGGGAGAGATATATTTCGAGGGCGAAAACATTCTCGGAAATAAGGTTGATATAGACAGGCACAGGCAGAAGATGGGAATGGTTTTCCAGCAGTTCAATCTTTTCCCGCACCTGAGCGTTATGTCGAATCTGACTATAGGTCCTATAAAGCTTCAGGGTATTTCAAAAGAAGAGGCGGAAGAGCGTGCAAATAAGCTCTTAAAGAGAGTTAAGCTTGAGGACAGGGCCAATTCCTTCCCGAATCAGCTCTCCGGCGGGCAGAAACAGCGTATAGCCATAGCAAGGTCACTTTGCATGGAACCTGATGTCATGCTCTTTGATGAACCTACGAGCGCACTCGATCCGGAGATGGTAGGAGAAGTTCTTGAGGTTATGCGTGAACTTGCTGAAGACAAGATGACAATGATCGTCGTAACCCATGAGATGGCGTTTGCAAGGGAGGTTGCCAACCGTATACTTTTCATGGCCGACAGACAGATACTCGAAGAGAACGATCCGGTCAATTTCTTTGAAAATCCTAAGAATGAACGTCTTCGCGCGTTTCTTGATAAAATGATCTGATAATATGTCCAAAAGCGTATTCATAGCCGAAAAGCCGAGCGTTGCAAAACAGTTCGCCGAGGCGCTGAAACTGAAGACCAAGTCATATAACGGATACCTTGAGTCCGGAAACTGCATCATCACCTGGTGTGTCGGACATCTCGTGACAATGAGCTATCCTGAGGAATATGACATCAAGTACAAGAAGTGGAGCTTTGCTACACTTCCTTTTTTGCCTGAAGATTATAAGTACGAGGTCATTAAGGCATCCGAGAAACAGTTCAATATCGTAAGCACCATTCTTAACCGGGATGATGTGGACACGATATACGTCTGCACCGACTCGGGAAGAGAGGGTGAATACATCTACAGGCTTGTTGCATCCATGGCAGGGGTTACCGGCAAGGTCGAAAAACGTGTCTGGATCGATTCCCAGACCGAGGAAGCTATAAGGAACGGCATAAGGGATGCAAAGCCGATCTCAGAATACGATTCAATAGCTGATTCTGCATATCTTCGAGCTAAAGAAGACTATCTCATGGGCATCAATTTCTCCAGGGCTCTCACTCTCAAATACGGATATAATATTGCAGCCCTGCTCGGAGAAAAACATTCCGTAATTGCCGTAGGACGCGTTATGACGTGCGTCCTCGGAATGGTCGTAAGACGTGAGCGCGAGATAAGGGCATTTACAAAAACGCCGTTTTACAGGGTCATTGCATCATGTACGGCCGATGATATCAGCTTTAATGCCAACTGGAAGGCCGTCGAGGGAAGCAGATTCTTTGCATCACCTGTACTGTATAAAGATAACGGGTTCCTTGAAAAGAAGACAGCTGAGGATTTCATAGCTGATCTGAAAGAAAAATCTGCCGGGAAGGGAACTCTTAAGAATATTGAGAAGAGAAAAGAAAAAAAGAATCCTCCGTTTCTCTATAATCTTACAGAACTGTCGGCCGACTGCTCGAAGATGTTCAAGATAAGCCCTGCTGATACATTGAATGTTGCGCAGGAGCTTTACGAGAAAAAGCTGACAACATATCCGAGAACAAATGCCAGAGTGCTTTCTACTGCCGTAGCTAAAGAGATAAGCAGAAACATAAACGGTCTCAGAAGATATGCTCCTGCTGCAGAATATGCCGAGCATATCATGAACACGAAAGCCTATGCCGGAATAGAAAAGACTAGATACGTCAACGATAAACTCATAGAAGACCATTATGCGATAATACCGACAGGACAGGGTTTTGAAGCGCTTTCCTCTCTGTCAGAAAGATCGGCTGAGATATATGAGCTCATTGTCAGGAGATTCCTTGCCATATTTTATCCTCCTGCAGAATATCAGAATGTGAAGATTACGGCGGACATAGCAGGCGAAAGTTTCTTTTCCGGATTTAAAGTGCTCACAGATCCTGGATTTCTTGCGGTGAGCAGACCGGAAGATAAGGCTGCGGATAAAAAGGATATGGGTGATAATTCCGATGAGAATCCTGATGAGGAAGACGAGACTGTCGGTGTTGATTTTCTTGAAAAGCTCAAGAAGCTCAAAAAGGGCTCTTCAATTAATGTTGATGATATAAACCTGAAGGAAGGGGAGACAAGCCCTCCGAAAAGATATACGTCAGGAACTATGATGCTTGCTATGGAGAATGCAGGACAGCTCATTGAGGATGAAGAACTGCGCGCACAGATAAAGGGAAGCGGTATCGGTACTAGTGCAACACGTGCAGGGATACTTGAAAAGCTCGGGAAGATCAGCTATCTGAAATTCAACAAGAAAACTCAGGTTATTACTCCTACAGAGCGCGGTGAGATGGTATATGATGCAGTTGATGCGTCGATAAAAGCTCTGCTCGATCCGAAGCTTACCGCCAGCTGGGAGAAAGGGCTTACGATGGTGGCAAACGGTGAGATACAGGCAGAAGAGTATATGACGAAGCTCAATGATTACGTAAAGAGGCGCACGGAATATGTGAGGGATCTTAAAAATCAGCAGGCAGTGAAAGCTATGTTCGCAAAGTCCCTGCAGTATTACGCGAGCAAAGGAAAAAAGTAAATACATATGGATTTTTTCACGTGTTTGTGAGAAAATATATAAGGTTATTTCCAATTCAATCTGAAAGGAGTTATTTCACATGATCTATTCTAAAGAAGTTGAAGAAATGTGTCCGGTAGCGCAGGGCGTTCATCATGGCTGTGCTCCCATACCCGAAGAAGCAAAATGGGTAAAGGCAAAAGAAGTTAAAGATATCTCCGCATATACGCACGGTGTAGGCTGGTGCGCACCTCAGCAGGGTGCCTGCAAGCTTTCACTTAACGTTAAGGACGGCATTATACAGGAGGCTCTTGTTGAGACGATCGGATGCTCAGGAATGACTCATTCGGCGGCTATGGCGGCAGAGATTCTTCCTGGACTTACTATTCTTGAGGCACTCAATACTGACCTCGTATGTGATGCAATCAACACAGCGATGCGCGAACTGTTCCTTCAGATAGTTTACGGACGTTCACAGTCCGCTTTCTCTGAAGATGGACTTGCTATCGGAGCAGGGCTTGAAGATCTCGGAAAGGGACTCCGTTCAATGGTCGGTACGACATACGGAACTCTTAAGAAGGGACCGAGATACCTTGAACTTACGGAAGGTTACATCACGGCTGTCGCTCTTGATGAGGAAGATCAGATCATCGGTTACAAATACGTTAACTTCGGCAGAATGATGGATTTCATAAAGGGCGGCGAAGAACCTAAGGCTGCTCTTGAGAAGGCAAGCGGACAGTACGGACGTGTTGCAGATGCTGTCAAGCTCATCGATCCGAGAACCGACAAAGAGATTAAGTAAGGAGGAAAGAAAAATGGCATTATTTGAATCATATGAGAGAAGAGAGCCGCAGATCTTTGCTAAGCTCAAAGAGTACGGTATCTCATCAATCGAAGAATGTAAGGAAATATGTGAAAAGGCCGGAATCGATGTTTATCATCTGATCGAAGGCATTCAGCCCATCTGCTTTGAGAACGCTAAATGGGCATATACTGTTGGCGCTGCTATCGCAATAAAGAAGAACTGCCGCAAGGCCGCAGATGCAGCCGCTGCTATAGGTGAAGGACTTCAGGCTTTCTGTATTCCCGGATCTGTTGCAGATACACGTAAGGTCGGACTCGGCCACGGAAACTTAGGCAAGATGCTTCTCGAAGAGGAGACCGAATGCTTCGCATTCCTTGCAGGACATGAGTCATTCGCCGCTGCAGAAGGTGCTATCGGTATCGCTGAGAAGGCAAACAAAGTACGTAAGACACCTCTTCGCGTTATCCTTAACGGTCTCGGCAAAGATGCAGCTCAGGTCATCTCGAGAATCAACGGATTCACATTCGTTGAGACAGAATATGATCCTTATACGAACACTGTAAAGGAAGTTTCAAGGAAATGCTACAGCAAGGATCCCGAATCACCCCGTGCAAAGGTTAACTGCTATGGCGCAAATGATGTATGCGAAGGCGTTGCGATAATGTGGAAAGAGAACGTTGATGTTTCTATTACAGGTAACTCAACGAACCCGACACGTTTCCAGCATCCCGTAGCGGGCACATACAAGAAGGAAAGAGTCGAAGCCGGCAAGAAGTACTTCTCAGTTGCATCCGGCGGCGGCACAGGACGTACGCTCCATCCCGATAACATGGCTGCAGGTCCTGCTTCTTACGGTATGACCGATACGCTCGGAAGAATGCATTCAGACGCACAGTTCGCAGGTTCATCATCTGTTCCCGCTCACGTTGAGATGATGGGTCTTATCGGTGCAGGTAACAACCCGATGGTCGGTATGACTGTTTCAACCGCTGTTTCAATCGAGGAAGCCGCGGCAGCAGGTAAGTTCTGATCTAAAATGATCGATTTCAAAGGCTTTTCGCGGATGCATGTCATTTTGCGAAAAGCCTTTTTTTGAAAAAGGATGATCAATACAGGAAAGTCAAATTATGAAATCTACGCTTAAAAGAACATGGGCTGAGATAGACCTTGATAATATTTCATACAATTATAAAAAAATAAGGGAGCATATCGGAGAAGATGTGAAGTTTCTCGGAGTCGTAAAGGCGGATGCTTACGGACACGGTGCCGTAATGATCTCCGAGCGTCTTCAGAGCTTAGGTGCCGATTATCTTGCAGTATCGTCGATAGATGAGGCTATGGAGCTTCGATACAATGGGATCACCATGCCGATACTCATACTCGGGCATACTCCGCGCGAGCAGGTCGACAGGCTGATATGCTTCAATATTACTCAGGCCGTTACCTGCGAGGCAAAGGCCGTTGAATACAGCGAAGAAGCCGTAAAATACGGCGGAAAGCTCAAGATACATATAAAGGTAGATACCGGAATGTCGAGGCTCGGCTATATATGCGAGGGCGATTATTTCCAGCACGGAGTTGACGGA
>JAILNQ010000075.1 GCA_024691425.1 Lachnospiraceae bacterium | reverse complement strand
TTCACGGACCGCGTGTCGAACACGACGAGCGTGATGTCCATGCTGTGCCTCATGAGGAACGCGTTTATCTCATCTATCGCGATGCGCATCCCCTCTTCCTTCGGGTATCCGTACGCACCCGTCGAAATGAGCGGAAATGCGATCGACTTTATGCCCTTCTCTTTCGCGATTTTCAGGCTGTTCCTGTAACAGCTGCGGAGCTTCTCTTCCTCGCCCGAATTCCCGTCGATGTAGGCGGGACTCACTGCGTGGATTATGTATTTAGCCGGAAGCGCAAATCCCGGCGTTATGAACACCTCGCCCTCCGGGACGTATCCGATCTCCTCCCTCAGCTTATGGAGCTCATCGTACCCCGCGGCCATGTAAACCGCGACATCGCATCCGTCGCCCACTTCAGTCGTCGCGCCGGCCGTGTTGACGATGGCTTCCGTATCCATTTTTGTTATGTCGTTCCTGACTATCCTGAGCGCCATCAGCTCACCTCCGACAACTATTATAACGCATTTTCATATGATTTGCGCCCATCAGCGGAATAATATATACTTTATGCATGAAGCGAAAATCAGCGGCCGTACAGCTGACGGAATGATTTTCAGGAAAGGCGGGATAAGATGGGCAGAAAATCAAATAAGAGCGACAAATCCGTTTACCAGGAGCTAAGAGAAAAGCTTGAGCTGACGCGCGAGAAGGCGAGCGAGCTCATCGGCTTCATTTCGCCTGCGAAGCTCGAGAAGATAGAAAACGGCAAAGTCACCGTCCAGCCGGACGACGTGATCGCACTGGCAGAGTGCTACAAGGCTCCGGAGCTGTGCAATTACTACTGCTCTCAGGAATGCCCTATAGGCCAGCAGTACGTGCCCGAGATCAAGGTGAAGGATCTCGCGCAGATCGCCATCGAGACGCTCAATTCCCTCAACAAGATGAACAAAGAAAAAGACCGCCTTCTCGAGATCGTGGAAGACGGTCAGATAACCTCTGATGAATACGGGGATTTCTTCTCTATAAAGAAAACGCTTGAAAAAATCTCGCTTTCTGTCGACACCCTTCAGCTCTGGGTCGACAAGTCTATAGCCGAAGGGAACATGGAAAATCCCGACGAATAGGATTTAACGTCATTTGGCAAGCAGCTCGTTGAAAGTGGCCTTATAACCATCGAGATCCGCTCCGACAACGGGATATGCGGCCATTCTTCCCTCTCTGTCAACGAAGAAGCTGGTCGGCCATCCGTACGTTATCGGAAAATCATCCTCGAGCGCACCATCCCATGGGAGCAGATTGAGATATGTGCAGCCTGTCTGCTTCAAGAGCTGACGGCCGTCCTCGATCGTCGCGCCGTCGGTGCCGTCACCGAGGATCCCGATGATCGCACAGTCTTTTTCAGCAAGCTCTTTGTCAAGCTTCGCAAGATCCGGAAGCTCTTTTACGCACCATCCGCACCATGTTGCCCACGCATTAACCATCGTATACTCGTGCTGCGAGAATATCTCTTCGCTCGTTATCGTGTTTCCGTCCATGTCTGTCGCTGTGAACTCGATCTTCTTTCCTATCATTCTCTCATACGGGTCGTCAGAATCGAAGAACTCATCAGGTTCGTCATCGATAACCTCAACATAATCGTCAAGATCAACATCGGCAGGTTCATCGGCGGAAGTTTTGTCGGTTATCTCTTCATCCGCAGTCTTTTCTTCTGCGGCATCTTCTGGCTCTTTCTCATCAGTTACGGCGGTATTTTTACCGTCATCTCTGTTATTAACATTGACGGTCGTGGAACATCCTGCGAGCACTGTCATGGCGGCTGTCAGAAGAAGCGCGGTGATCATTCTCATTTTCATAGTATTCTCTCCCTTCTATTAATTTATACAAATTAATACAAATTTATATCTACTGCTTTCCGGACCATTCGATGAATTTCCAGAAAAGCCTCCAGATCAGGCGGTAGATAATGAATGCGCCTACGCCTATAACCGGTGCGATCCAGAGCGGTTTTTTCAGAAAATACAATATCACGAGCGCAACTGCTGTCACGATAATGATAAACTTTGCCGCAAATGCGAGCCACGTCAGACTCACGATCGCCCGTCCTAATTTTTCGTCGCGTTCATCATCAGACATTTTCACTGCTGCTCCAAAAGTTCATATTGCATCATCTCATACTTGAGCTTGCTGCCCTCAACGATCTCCGGCGGAAGAAGTGCCCTCGCCACGAGCTTGAGGTCATCCGACTCTGCATCGATCCTCTTCAGGTTCGCATAATCTCCGTCAAAAGACTCTATACAGAAAATCATAGTTTCGAAATTCATTTTTGCTCCTATGTCAATGTTTTACGCGCAACAGATCACTGTTGCTCATGTCGACAATTCAGGCGGAAGTTTTTCAGACCATGTTTCCGTCGCACCCTCTGCGCTCCTGCTTATCAATCTCTCCGGATACATAGCTCGCACGGAACTCCATGTTTATCTCACGCAGCTCCTTTCTGCCGTCTATGTAGTCCCGGTACATTTCCGCAAGCCCGGCCGCACATCCGTCGCAGGCCCCGTCGATGTTCCCGAGGGACTCCGCTACAATGCGCTCACGCTGTTCTTTGGTTGTTTCACTGATAAGATAAGACATCAGATATAGTTTTCATCCTCGTATCCGTCATCATATTCATCATCATATCCGTCGTCGAACACGTTTATAGCGCGTTTCCTGCGTGCCGCGACAAGATAGATGAGGATCGCGATCGCATCATCTATCGGACCGGGTGCCAGATCGACGGGTGATGCGACATAAGCCGCCAGCACAAGTATAATGAGCCATTTCGTGATTTTCTCCATACCTCGTCCCTCCTTTTCCTGAGAGCCATACCGTTTCAAGCTAAATTCAGTATAAGCAGCACAAGTATGGACAAAAATCGTTTTTTCGGCAAATTAGCGGCGGATAATTTACCGTATTGCGCGAATTATCCGGCAGAACGGTTATTCTGCATCATCCGCTTCTTCCGCACTATTACCGGAAAGCGGATTGATGCTGCTGTCGAAACGTGCGTTAGCAAGTATTTCTTCTAAATCGTTTCCGTTCTTCTCTTCATTGCTCGCAAAATATATATTCACGATATCAACGGAACAATCAGCATCAGGATCATTAACATATGAAATATTTACGATCGCATCCTGCCCATCAACCGTTCCTGTGTACTTCGCAACGAGGCATTTCAGCTCGCCTATGTCCTTGTACTCGATTCCTTCAAACGCAACGTTTTCAATAGTTCCGGCAAACCTATCTTTAAGCACGTTCGCAATAAACTCACCATTTACTCTGAACTGATCATCTGGAATGCTTGTTTTTTCCAGTTTCAGACCAAGAAATGCCATATCTATATCCGATGTAAAATCATATCCTTCCGGCGACTCCTCAACATCTGAAAGGAATTTCCCCGGTACTGTAAAAACAACGCGTCCGCATGCATACTCCTGCGGGTCAGGAATCATCGCATCAGTTGCAAGCTTCGCGGCAGCGCTTCCTCCCCACACCAAAAGCAAGAGCCCTGTGATAACCACGGCAATTATCGGAATCGCACGTAATCTTGCCTTTTTAATAATTGCCAGTATTGCCAGCGCCAGCGCTATAACCGTTATAACAAGTGTTACCGCCCTCGACTCGATAAAAAACGTTGATAAACCAAGGCCTATCGATACGATAGCTGCCAATGTCCAGACAAGCGATCTTTCCGATCCGCTCTGCGGCTCTTCGATTTTCGCTCCGCAACTGGTACATATTTCGTTACCTTCCAGGTTCTCAGTCCCGCACCTGCTGCAAACTGACATGTTCTGTCCTCCTGATTGATGTGATACGTTATATTTTTTGACCTGTCATGATGCTTTCATTATAAGGTTATCTTCCAGCATTGAATACTGCTATTTCATTTCTGCCGATCATATTTCAGCGAGCCGTGCTCATCTCTTTCCATGCATCGGGCTGAAAGCCCACTGCCGCCTGCTTCCCGTTCCTGACTACAGGCGTTCTGATGATCTGCTGGTTTTCAAGGATTTTCTCAAGCTTATCGTCGCCGGACATATGCCGGATAAGCGCCAGTATGTCCTTGTCCTTGCATTCACTATCGATCATGCTGTCGATGCCGCCGGCAGCCTGCGAGGCGGAATTGAATTCCCCTTTGCTCATGCCTTTTTCCTTCATGTCGATGAACTGATATTTTATGCCGCGCTCCTTGAAGAACCGCTCGGCCTTCTTTGTATCGTTGCACTTCTTTGTGCCGAAGATCTGTATCATGTTTTTATCCCTTCCAAGCCGTGCTCAGAAATTCCGCAAACCTGCCTGAATATTGCAGGCCTCTCCCGTTTTATCAGAAAAACATCCTGTCTGTTTTCGTAGAACAACGCTCAACTATATCAGTATATCACGAATCGTCGCAAAACGCCTTTTTATTGTTTTCCGACATGCTTCTGCTCATATTTTGACAACCGGGAATAATCGCAAAAAATGAAACTTCAAGTGCGAAAAACGATAAGATTCGGTCGGAATGCAGACATATAATGCAGATGAATCAACAAAAACAACACCTGATCATCAAGGAGGAAAAAAATATGTCACTGTTTGAAAAGAAAGAAACCATCACATTATTCTCAGAGCAGCAGAAGGATGACTACATCGAAAAGCTCGACATGGCTCATGTAGCGTATGATCTTCGTGAAAAGAAGGTAGGTTCGTTCGATAACCAGATCACCTACATAATAAAAGTCAAGTCCGCTGATCTCAAAAAGGTCATCTGATTCCTGCATGAAAAGAAAAGCCCGGGATGCAAAATAACGCTTCCCGGGCTATTTTCATGCTTATCTTCAGTCCTCCGATTCGAACACGAAAAGATATCCTCTGCAGTTTATCTCAGCAACATCATCCACTATCTCGTTGCTTATGCCGAGGGATGATTTTCGCTCAAGAGTTATGTGGTCGCCGCTGTACTTGAAGCCTTTCAGGGAAACGTTGACCATTATGTCGCCGTACGGAATGAGCGATACATAGCGCCTCGGCCCCTTTGCGAGCTCAGCATGCCCTTCTATGAGGCGTATCCGGTTGTTCCTGTCGTAGATGTACGCCTCCCTTCCGTTGTCGTGGAGCAGCTTCAGAAGATTGATCGCGCTGATCGTCTGGTCGAGCCTCGTTCCCGTGGCACCGAGGATATGCACCGTTCCGGCAGTCATCTTTATCGCGCGCTTGATCGCATGCTCGAGATCGGTCTCGTCCTTTTCCGTCTCCAGTTTATCGACTTCCCCGGCAGATCTGAAAATCCTCTCAAGCTCGACCTCGGTGACGGAGTCAAAATCGCCCACGGCAAGATCGACTTTGTAGCCGCTGTCCGCAAGGGTTAAAGCCCCTCTGTCGGCACCGATCAGGTAGGCATCATTAAGCAGTTCCCTGTGCAGCAACAGGTCGCAGCTGCCGCCAGCAACGATAACCGTATCCATCATTTTGATCACTTCCTTCCGCTCATAATAACAGATTCTCTTTTCCGAACGTTCCTTATAATGTATAATACCATATGCAGAGCGTTCCGAGTATGCGAAAATCATTCCGGCAGATCGCCCTGCGCCGGCAGACCGTACCGGCATCGTATAATGCGCAGACTGCGTAAAATGCGCATTTATGGAGAATTCAGGAGGAGACAGAATTATGGAAGAGACCATGAAGGATTATGAAAAAATGCTGGAGGATTCGTACAGCCTGATGGGCGACGGCGTGCACGACACGGATTCGCTCCTTGCGTGGAAGAAGGCCGCAGAGCTCAAGGAATCCAAAGAGAACATCACCGTTACGGTAACCGGAATCGTCAAAGGCGGCGTGGTTGCCGATTTTGAAGGCATCAGAGCTTTCATTCCCGTATCAAAGCTTTCGCTCGAAAGAATAGACGACTGCAATCCTTTCCTCGGAAAAGAGCTCGAGGTAAGGGTTTCTGAAGCAAACATAGATGAAGACAAGCTGATCCTTTCAGCTAAGGAGATACTGAAAGAAAAGAAAGACCTCGACAGAAAGAAGAAGCTTTCAGACGTCAAGGTCGGTCAGGTTTTCCACGGCACAGTTGCCACGATCAAGGATTACGGCGCATTCATCGATCTCGAGGACGGCATGTCCGGACTCGTGCATGTATCCCAGATTTCGCATGAGCGCATCAAGCATCCCGGCGCAGTACTCAAGGAAGGCCAGGAAGTCGATGTCAAGGTCATCGATGTCAAGGACGGCAAGATCTCGCTTTCAATGAAGGCGCTCATCGAAAATCCCGAGGAGCCTGTTCCTGAAGATGCGGAAGTGAAGATCCCCGAGACAGAGGCGATCGGAACATCGCTCGGCGATCTCCTCAAAGGTTTCAAGCTCTGATGAACTAAAATCAGAAATCGTCCCTTGGAGCTTTCTCCGACGAATAGAATTCCTCTCCTGTCTCCAGGCATATTGCGGCCAGACGGCCTCCCGTCCTGTAGCTTCCGCAGTCTATGGCGATATGGTTGTTCTTACGGTATATGAACCCGGGCCTGGGATTGGAATCTATCAGTTGCGTTGGCGTGTGGCCGGTAATGACCTGGATGTCATCGAAATATCCCGTGTCGTAGTCCGGCCTCTCCCAAACGAGCTCGTCAAGGGAATATTCTTCCATGTCCTTGTCGGGGCGAAAGCCCCCGAGTCCCGCATGAACGAGCAGATACCTGCTATCTTCTGCAGTCACCCACTCGTAGACCTCAAACTCACGGAGAAAATCGATCACCCGCTGTTTATCCTCAAGGCTCAGCTTTGCGAACTCATCGATCGTTGTCTGGCAGCCGTTGATCATCCATGTCAGGAGATCTTCGAGTTTTTCTCCCTTAAATTCATCGAGCGTGACTTCCGTTATCTCCTTCAGCAGAAATCCGAGGCACTTTAACGCCATGACCTCGTGATTTCCGACTATGCAGACAGCATTTTTCATCTCCATGATCTTAAGTAGCGCCGTGATGGGCTTAGGCCCGCGGTCGAGCACATCCCCAAGTATGTAGAGCGTATCTTCATCCTTCAGATCTATCTTCTCGAGAATCTCAAGAAACATATCGTATTCGCCGTGTATGTCGCTCGTAACGTATGTCGCCAATCTGCCGTCTCCTCTCTTGCATCCCGTATTTCAGCCAAAATGAAAGAAAAACCTTCATCCCCTCAGATATTGATATTACGCATTCACTTCCGATTTCCTTTTTATGAATGGTTCTGCCGGATATCGCTGGCGGCGACCACCGTCCTTGAGTTAATTGTCGCCATCGAGACCGTGATCGTTCCGCTGTCGAGCATAACGGATGATTTTCAGCTGATCGATATCCCTCTGAACTATTCAGCGCTGTTCATGAGGCCGATACTGTTCGCATCTCTTACGCTCACATACCGGGCCTGGCTCGATCGGCAAAACGCCGCAAAATAATAAAAAGACGGTTCCCGACTCTGAAAAAGAATCCGGGAACCGTCTTTTTTATATCATCATGCCGCAGGCTCGAGAGCGTCTTCAACTTCGAGCTCTTCGTAATCGACGATCTCAACGTCATCGCCGTATATCGTTGCGAAATCGTCACGCATGGATATCGGCTCGAAGCCGCATTCGTCGCACATCTGCTTCATCTCGTCGGCCTTCTTCATGTTGCCGTGCTCCCTGACCAGATCGTCGCACATGAGCATATACGCCTTCGTCTCATACTGAGTGTTGTTGACCGTATACTGAGCCATCGACTGATCTCCGGAGGTGTTTCCGAACGAAAGCACTGGAACCTTGCCGATCTCCTCTGCGATGGCGCTGACCTTGTTCATCTTTATCGTCTTGATTATGAGGTCCCCGCCGAGGATCACGTCATCATCCTTCGTATATATATACTCAAGTCCGTCCGTACCGTCCTGATTATCCGAGACCATCGTATAGCTCATTCCGATCACCCTGTTCTCGGGGATTCCGAGCTTTTCCTTGACCAGCTCGCGGACAACGGTCCTGTCGGATCCGCTAACGATATAAACCGTAAAATCATTGGCTTCAAGATAATGCACGAGCGAAGCCATCGGCCAATAGAACGCATCGCCCCTCGTCAGGTTCGTGAACCCGTCTGCCGCCGACTGCATGTACCTGTGCGTATATTCCTTGAGCTCATCAGGCGTCATCCCTGCATATGCCTGTCCGGCGTATTTTGCATGGAGCCGTTCATGATTTTCGGGCTTGTTCCCATCGTAAACGCCCGCCTCAAGGGCTTCGGCGAATTCCCGCATGTCCGCAGGAGCTTCATATGTATCGTCATGGAGTGCCCTGTGAATGAACATCATGTATTCGAAATACGAAGGGTAAAGCTCTCCCATCAGCGTACCGTCAAGGTCGAAGACCGCGATCCTGTCCTCAACCGGAATGTATGCGCCTGATTTTTCGTCCGTCACTCTTGCGACGTAATCCCTTATGGATGCCGCGGCAACGGAGTCCTCGCTCCAGTACTCAAGCTCGGCCGCAGCAGTTTCCGCACCAGGTGCCTTCACCTGCATATTTACCGAAACGCAACCCGTAATTCCTGACAGCAGTCCCGCGATCAGCACAAAACCGATAATTCCTCTGATTTTCCTCATATTCTTTCTCCTCACATGATTTATTTGGATCCTATCCTTATTCTGCTAACTGCTTTATTATATCATCCGCCTTAGGCGGGCATCCCATCACGCACTTTTCTGCTCCTGCGCAGCACCTTCCGATGCCGATGCCTTCTATCAGTTTTCCCTGGTATCCCTGGCCGATGTGTATCTTACCTTTTATCTT
>JAILNQ010000003.1 GCA_024691425.1 Lachnospiraceae bacterium | reverse complement strand
GTCAGAGATACTGCGTATGAGTGACCGCGTCGTGGTCATGTGCGAAGGAAAGAAGACCGGTGAGCTCAAGATCGAAGACACAACGCAGGAAAAGATCATGAACCTGGCTACGAGAGATATAGATTAGGAGGAGCAGCATGGAAAAGAAAAAGTCAGCTGCAAAGTTTTTCAAACAGGAAGTAATAGTATTCATAGTGGTCATCGCGCTGCTTGCATTCTTCTGTGCGGCAAGTCCGGATTTCAGGAAATATACGACAATCCTGACTATCATGGATTATTCCTACTATATCGTTCTGATGGCCATAGGAGTATCCTTCCCCCTTATCACGGGAGGAGTTGACCTGTCGATAGGAACGGGACTTGTCTGTTATTCGCTCGCAGGCGGTTACTTGATCATGTTCTGCGGATGGCCTACAGGGCTAGCGATGGTCGTATCGGTCATTTTCGGTATCGCCATAGGCGCGCTTAACGGAGTGCTGGTCGGAGTTATGGATCTTCCGCCGTTTCTGGCGACACTGTGCACATGCATGATCACGAGAGGACTCGGATCCATCTGCTCAAAAAATACAGGTATATCCTGGCCTACGACAGGACAGCCGGGAAGCTGGTTCCGGAGCATTTTCAAATACACCACGGCTTCCGGCACAAAGATCCCGCTCGGTTTCATATGGGTTCTTCTGCTTGCTCTGATAATGCATTTTGTGCTCAACCATACAAAGATCGGACGTTATACGATCGCTATAGGAAGCAATAAAGAAGCAGCTGTTCTTTCAGGAATAAATGTCAAGTTCTACCACATTATGGCTTATACGATCTCAGGGCTTTTTGCGGCGCTTGCATCAATAGCTTATTCAGCGGTTTTCAAAACAGTCCTTCCCGGAACGGGAGCAGGATTCGAACTTGAAGCGATCGGCGGAGCCATAATCGGCGGAGTATCCGCAACAGGCGGGGCCGGCTCGATAATCGGAACATTCATAGGTGTATTCGTTATCTGCCTGCTCAAGACTGGTCTTCCGTTCATAGGTCTTCAGGCAAACTGGCAGCAGATTGTCACCGGATTTGTCCTGATCGGATCCGTCATGGTCGACATCATTAAGAAAAAGAGGGAGGCCAGAAGATAGGCCACCACAGGAAATGATGTGTACTGCAAAAGCAGTTCATATAAAATGAAGGGTTTCTATTTAAAGGAGGAAAAACATGAAAAAGAAGATTTTGGCAACAATCATCAGCGCAGCATTTGCAGCATCTCTCCTTGCAGGATGCGCAGCAGCTCCTGCAGCTCCCGCAGCTCCTGCAGCAGAAGCAGAGGCACCCGCAGCAGAAGCACCCGCAGCTGAAGCGGAAGCACCTGCTGAGACAGCTGCAGCAGGCGACCTTGATTTCAAGATCGTTGTAAAGAGTTTCCAGTCATCATACTGGCAGGCAGCAGTACAGGGCGTTAACCAGGCAGCAGAAGAGCTCGGCGTAAAAGTTGAGTGTAACGGACCTAATGCAGAATCAGATATCGCAGATCAGGTTAACATGCTTACGAACTACATCAACGGAGCTCCTAGCGGAATCGGTCTTGCAGCTTGTGACCAGAGCGCATGTCTTGACGCTCTTCAGATGGCAAAAGATGCAGGTATCCCTGTAGTTTGCTTCGACTCAGGATGTCCTGATGCACCCGAAGGATCAGTTCTTTCAACAATCGCAACAGATAACTACGGCGCAGGCGCAACAGCAGCTGACAACCTTTATGCAGCACTTAAGGATACGATCGCAAGCGCATCCGCACCTGTAAGAATCGGTGAGGTTAACCAGGAGTCTACTTCAGAATCGATCACAAACCGTGGTCTCGGATTCATCGACAAGTTCACAGAGCTTGCAACAGCAGATGGCAAGAAGGTTGCAGTTGTTGGTAATGAGTTCTATGTAAACGGCGCAAAGGATAAGGGCGATGAGGCTTCAGCAGATATCATCATCGAAGTAGCAGTTCCTGCTCAGACAACAGTTGAGCTCTGTGCTACAGAAGCATCAGCCATCATGAACAAGTCAGACGTTATCGGTATCTTCGGTTCAAACCAGGTTGCAGCAGAAGGTATCCTTTCAGCTGATGAGAACCTTGGCAAGCTTGGAACAGAAGCAGGATCAACAATCCTTGCAGCAGGCTTTGATGCAGGTACTGTTATCAAGACAGCCATCAAGGACGGCAAGATGTTCGGTGCTGTTACACAGTCTCCTCTTGCAATGGGAAGAACAACTGTTGAAACACTCGTTAAGATCGCTAACGGCGAGACAGTTTCTGATATCGCAACAGACGGTTACTGGTACGACAACTCCAACATGGATTCAGCTGACATCGCACCGAACCTGTACGATTGATTGTTACCGAAAGCTTGCTATAGCATGACTATCGGATAACAGAATAAAAAAGCAGGAAAAAAGCAACACAGGGGGAGGGACTGGAGTAACCGGTCCCTTTCCTTGGCTATAAGACAGGAGGTTACAGAATGCTTAAAGGAATCCCTACAGAAATATCACCGGAACTTTTAAAAGTTCTTGATGAAATGGGACATACAGATGAACTTGTAATAGCTGACGGAAATTTCCCGGGACATACGATGGGAAAGAGAGTTATAAGAGCTGACGGAATGGGTGTTCCAAAGCTCCTTGATGCGATACTGCAGCTCTTTCCGCTAGATACATATCCGAATTCAAAGGGAGAGGATGATCCGCCATGCACGCTGATGGCACTTGAACCTGGTGATGTCGGAAAAGTTGCAACACCGATATGGGATGAATATAAGGCGATCGTCGCAAAATATGACGAAAGAGGTGCAGCTGCCTTCAAAGAGATCAATAAATGGAAATTTTATGATCAGACTAAAGAAAAGGCAACCGTGGTCATCCAGACTACTGAAACGGCAATCTATGCTAATATAATACTCAGGAAGGGTGTTGTCATAGTTTAACGGATACCGGAGGAATGCCATGCTTGATCACATTGAACTGATATTTACCGATATTGATCAGATGATGAAAAAACTGAAAAAGCTTACCTACGAAGCCAACATGGAAAAATTCCGCACCGAGCAAGGCCATTTCATTGATGAGATGGTCAGGTACGTAAAGGATTCAGATAATACCAAGGAGGCGGCGGATGAGGTTGGGAAAATGTTTGCCGCAGGAGTTTGGGACGCTTTTTCGGTAAACGGAAAAATCCGGGGAAGAAAGCAGGTGGATCTTAATTTCTTCATGATCTACTATGTTTTTCCGGCTATCCTTCTGACTAAGGAGGAATGTGCCGTGCCTCTGTGCGATTCCGTAAGGGACGCATGGAATGCAAGATTTACAGACACTCAGATAAACTATGCATCATATGAAAAACTGTACGGATCGTTCAGAAACAAGATCTTTGGCATATTCTGACATTTCGGAAAGGGGAAGCATTTGGAGAAGAATTATTTTCTGGCCATAGATATCGGTGCATCAAGCGGACGCCATATTCTTGGGTGGATTGAGGACGGAAAGCTTAACATGGAGGAAGTGTACAGATTTCCGAACGGCATGGAATCATCGGAAGGAACGCTGCACTGGAACATTGAACGTCTGTCGGATGAGATCATAACCGGGATGAGAAAGTGCTCCGAGATCGGAAAGATTCCTTCCAGCGTTGGGATAGACACATGGGGAGTAGATTTCATCCTTCTCGACAAAAATGACAGACCGGCCGGGCTCTGCGTCGGTTACAGGGACAGCCGTACTGGTGGTATGGATGCCGAAGTCTCAAAGAACATTCCCGAAAAAGAGCTTTATGAACTGACCGGTATTCAGAAAGAGATATTCAATACGATATATCAGCTTATGGCAGTAAAGCGTAAAGATCCGGAGCTCCTCGACGGGGCGGAGACGTTGCTGATGGTGCCGGACTACTTTCATTTTCTGCTATCGGGGAAAAAAGTGTCGGAATATACTGAGGCCACAACAACGCAGCTTATGGATCCGTATAAGCGCTGCTGGGACCGGGAGCTTATCAGAAAACTCGGATTTCCAGAAAAGATATTCCAGGAAATATGCATGCCCGGCACAGTCCTCGGAGGGCTTACGGAAGAGATACGCAGCAAGGTAGGATATGACTGCAGCGTCATCCTTCCGCCTTCGCATGATACTGCGAGTGCCGTGCTTGCCGTACCGACAAACGAGAAAACGTGCTACATCTCTTCGGGAACGTGGTCGCTCATGGGAGTTGAGCTCGCCTCTCCTGACTGCTCTGAAGCTAGCAGAGAGGCCAATATGACTAATGAAGGCGGTTTCGGCGGAAAGATCACGTATCTTACCAATATCATGGGGCTGTGGATGATACAGTCGGTAAGAAACGCTCTCGCGCCTGAAATGGGTTATGGCAAGCTTTGCGACCTTGCTTCAAAGGAAAGCATAAAAAGTCTCGTTGACTGCCAGGATCCGTCTTTCCTTTCCCCGGAAGATATGGCAGAAACCGTGCGCATGCACTGCAGAGCGACGGGACAGGAAGTACCTGAGACGCTTCCTCAGCTTGCAGCTGTAATATATAACAGTCTTGCAAAATGTTATGCCGATAAATTGAAGATCATTGAGGACATAACAGGCGAAAAATATGATAAGATTAACATCATAGGCGGCGGATCAAATGCCGACTATCTGAACAGGCTTACGGCAAAAATTACCGGAAGGCCAATACATGCCGGTCCTGGCGAGGCAACTTCTATAGGAAACATCCTGTCTCAGATGATAAGCCAGGGCGTTTTTTCCGGAGAGGAAGAAGCCAGAGAGTGTGTAAGAAAATCATTTGAAGTCAAGATCTTTGAACCGTGATGAAAAGGAGAACGGCTATGGAACTGAATGAAAAAGATATCAGAGAGCAGATATGTGATATAGGAAGAAGGATATATAAAAGAAATATGGTTGCCGCAAACGACGGGAATATTTCCGTGAAGATAAGCGACAACGAATTTCTCTGCACTCCGACAGGTGTCTCTAAAGGTTATATGACTCCTGATTTTATCTGCAAGGTGGACAAAAACGGTAATGTGATCGAAGCAAATGAGGGCTTCAGGCCGTCAAGCGAGATAAAAATGCATATGAGGGTTTATGCGAAAAGACCTGATGTCGGAGCCGTTGTCCATGCACATCCTAATTTTGCTACAAGTTTTGCGATCGCCGGACAGCCGCTCAGCCTGCCCATCATGCCTGAGGCAGTTATAACTCTCGGATGTGTTCCTCTTGCCCCGTACGGCACGCCGTCTACGCCGGAGATTCCGGACTCCATAGAACCTTATCTTGATCATTTTGATGCGGTACTTCTCGAAAATCATGGGGCACTTACCTGGTCACACGATCTTCTTTCCGCCTATATGAAGATGGAATCTCTCGAGTTCTATGCAGAGCTTCTGTACAAGTCAAAGATGATCGGGGAGCCGACGCAGTTTACGAAGCAGCAGATAGCGGATCTTGTTGAGATCAGACATAAGATGGGCATAAAAGGGAAATATCCTGATGACAGGAAGGGAGAAAACTGTTATAAATGTAAAAGATGCTTCTGGAAGGATTGAGTCTTTTACGGTAGAAGATAATGAGTATCTGGGTTGTACAGAAACAGATGATCGTCATATTCCTGTTGATTCTTGTTGGGGTTTACCTGTATAAGAGAGGTCATCTGACACAGAATCTGACAAGGCAGCTTTCGTGGCTGATCGTTAACGTCACGAATCCTATAACACTTCTGTGCGCTGCTTTTTCGGTGGAACCGAAAGTTGATGCGAAACATGTCGGCATAGCTTTTCTGTGCTTTTTCGTCATGTATGCAATACTCATACCACTGGCATATCTTCTTCCTGTGATCCTCGGAGTTGATAAAGACAGCAGATACGCATACCGCATGCTTGCGATTTTCGGCAACGTCGGTTTCATCGGTATTCCAGTTTCGTCAGCAGTGCTGGGGCAGGAGTCGTTGATCTATGTATCTCTCTGCGGTCTTACATTCAACATGATCATATATACATATGGCGCTGCATCGCTTCAGAAAACGGCGGCTATGCAGCATCCGGACAAGAAGCAGGAAAATGATTTTTCGATAAAGAATCTGATCAATTCCGGTACCGTTATATCTATCATTACGGTCATCGTATATCTTACGGATGTGAAGATTCCCGATATAGCCGGCAGCACTCTTACCTATATAGGAAACTGCACGACATTTCTGTCGATGCTCGTGCTCGGGGTATCCGTCGCGCAGATGGTACCGAGGGAAGTGTTCACGAAATGGCGGCTCTACGTGTTCGTGGTGATCCGTCAGATACTTGTTCCGATCGCGATAGTATTCGTTCTCAGGCCTTTCATTACCGACCAGCTGATCCTTCGTACGGTAGCGATAATGGCTTCAATGCCTGCCGCAAATCTTCCGCTTATGATGGCAAAACAGTTCGGGGTAAATGAAGAAGTGATCTCCGCAGGCATCATATTGACGACACTTGTTTCGATAGTCACGATACCTGCGGTAATGTTTTTCTTATGACAGGTTCCGGTTAAGATCCATTCCGGTTCTGACCGTTCTGAACATTCTTACAGCCGCCTCATAATAGAGCGTTTCGGCATTTTTCATCGCATCTTCCAAAGACATCGGAGAGTTGACCGTTGTCATCAGGGAAGAGATCCCGCAGCTGCATATATCCATGGCACCTTTTCCGAGAGAGCCGGAAAGTCCGAGAACGGGAATGCCTTTTGCCTTAGCCCTGAGGCCGACGCCCTGCATTACTTTTCCGAAGCAGCTCTGCCAGTCTGTCCTTCCTTCCCCTGTAATTACAAGATCTACTCCAGAAAGACGTTCATCAAAATGAATGATGTCAAGGACATTCTCTATTCCGGATTTCATCGTACCGTGCAGAAAAACGCACAGTGCCGCGCCGAGTCCGCCAGCCGCGCCTGCGCCTTCGATGTTGTCGCAGTCAATGCCAAAACTCTTATTTATGACATCACGGTAATGGCACATGCCTTCTTCCAGCTTTTCAAGATCGCAAGGAGCCGCGCCCTTCTGAGCGCCGAAAGTCATAGTAGCCCCATCCTTTCCACACAGCGGGTTTTTGACATCGCACATGACGGTCAGATTGCATAGCCGGAGCCTTTCATCAAGACCTGATGCATCTATCTCGTTGACATTGATCAGGTCTCTACCGTAGCCTTCAAGTTCGTTTCCGTCCTTATCGAGAAATCTTACGCCGAGGGCACGCGCGCATCCCATGCCGCCGTCATTTGTGGCGGACCCTCCTATAGCGATCGAAATCTTCCTGTAGCCTCTGTTAAGAGCGTCCAGTATGAGTTCGCCGGTGCCGAACGTTGTCGTGTTCATGGGATTGCGGAGGTTTTCGGGAACAAGGGTAAGGCCTGATGCCGCCGCCATTTCAATGACTGCCTGATTGTCATCGATCACGCCGTAAGATGACTCTATGGTCTGCATCAGAGGATCATGCACGCTGCACTGAACGGTTTTTCCGTCCTGTGCGGCCACAACGGCATCAACCGTTCCTTCACCGCCATCCGCGACCGAAACGCCGTCAGTTTCACAGTCACCGAAAACTTCATGAGCCGCTTTCGTGAGAAGTTCGATAGTCTGACGGCTTGTCAGGCTACCCTTGAATGAATCAGAGGCAAATAAAAGCTTCATATAGATCGTCCTTTACAACATCGCCATTGTCCTGCCGGAACTTAATATCATTTTCAATTATAGCATATGCTCTGCCTGTGCCGGATAGATACCAGCACATAATCTGAGAGTGTAGAAAATAACAGAGGAAAATAAGCCGGCAAGGCAGGTTTTTTGTCGATATCATACAAATTCGTGATCTCGCAATCCTCCTGATTTTTGCACGTTTCCGATATTGAAAAAGGGTATTTACATTACCGGAAATCAGGTCCTATAATCAGACTCATCAGAAAACACAATCCTGTTTTCGAACGATCAGATCGTGCCGGCTCGGCAGAATTCAAGTGATTTTCGAAGTAACTGTTCTGAAGTGATTAAATGCGAAAAGGAGGTAGTTCATGCTATTTTGTTTCATACGTAATTTTGCTGAAAGGGCCGTACAGGCTCTTGAGATTCCTGCCGGAGATGACAGGGGCATCGGTGTCGTCGAGGTCATATTGATACTGGTAGTGCTGATCGGTTTGGTAGTTATTTTCAGGGACCAGCTGACAGGGCTTGTCAACGGGATTTTCGGAAGGATAGCAGAGGATGCGAATGCGCTATGAGAGACAGAGGAGCGATAACGGTATATCTTACGCTGATGATGACTGTATTAGCGGCTTTTGTCCTCTCGCTTGCATCGTCTGCCCGTGAGTATGTGTCCTATAGCGAAGCGGAAGCTGCTGCAGAAAATGCCGTAAGATCATGCTTTGCCGAATACAACAGGGAACTGTTCAGGAGATACCATATTCTGCTCATTGACAGTTCGTATAAAGGAGAAGAATCAGGGCCGGAAAATGTCGAAGACCGTTTTTTAACATATATGGAAAACAGCCTGACCGGATCTGAAATATGCTCTGCCAAGGTCGTTTCTGATAGATCAGGGACTGATGACTATATGTATGACCAGGCCTTAAGCTATGCCGGGACAATGCACGCCGGGGATGATCTTTCTGAGGATGAGCTGTATCTTTCA
>JAILNQ010000119.1 GCA_024691425.1 Lachnospiraceae bacterium | reverse complement strand
TGCGTCTGAAGAAAACTTCCTTCTGCGCATCGTCATCCCATCTGAACTCATCCCATACGAACTGGATCTCCGTAGGAATCTGAGACTCGGATGTTATCTGTACAGGAGAACTGTAAGTGATAACAGTATTTCCTTCAAAGTCGGCGGCTTTCGCTCCAACAACAAATTTATAGTCCTCCGGACCGAGATTTCTTGAATTCTCAGAATCTCCCGGAACCGGGATCTTCTTGGCATAATCTACAAGAAGCGCCTTGTTTATATCGACCGTTCCGTTCTTTATCGTCAGCATGCCGTAAAGAGGGCTGTACTCCGGAATATCGATATACTCTCCGGGATTAAGCGGATCCGGAACAGCAAGGCTCCATTCAACCGCCTTGGTGGCAGGTACGCCTTCTCTTTCATTGATGTTATAGAAAAGTTCTGTTGAAACTTTTGCGGCCTTGTTATAGTTCTTTAATATTCTTGTCGGTGTTGCAACATACAGGCTGTGTATCGATTCCAGAAGAGTGACGGGAACCGTAGCCATAGCTTCCTGACCGGGACCGCCTATCGCATATGCGGCGATAGTATATTTTCCGGCTTCAAGATTGTGATCGATCCTCTCCTCATTAGCCAGTCCCTCGTTGATTATCTCTACCCACGCCGTATCTAACGTGATCAGACCGTCTTCATCAACATTCAGAAGGAAACTGTCATTGTCTGTATTCGCATCCTCGTTGTCATCCCAACGGCTCCAATGGCCAATAACGTTTCCGTAACTGTTGATCAGCTCAACCCTGTCAAGTCCCTGAACGCTTGCGTTCTTTGACCACTTGGGAACTGCAACAGGAATATCATTCTGAGTATTGTAGATCTTCGAAGGCAGTTTCTTGGTCAGGGCAAGTTTTGTTTCGTAAGTATTGTCCTTGGTGGACATTTCCTGCTCAACAGACGTCTCGGATTTTTGTTTCTCACCATCCTCAATATCATCGATAGTCAATACGGTCAAAACGCCGTTCTTTTCGCTTGCATAAACCATTGTGGCCTTAACATTGTATGAAAGTGCTCTGCCATCTTCCTTTCCTCTAGGTGCATCCGAAACATCCAAAGACCATGTTTTTTCCGAGGCCGGAACAAACGTAGTAACGTTTTCCTTATATACCCGAACTATTTCATCATTATCGGGATCTTCATCATTATGATCATCGAAATATGCCAGATTGGCAAAATAGTGTTCCTCTGCTCCATTTACTATCGCAGTCTGGTCATTTCCCTTTGCATCCTCACAAACAGTAGCTTCCAGCATATAATACATTCCGTCCACAGCTTTGACCTGTTTAGGTAATGCAAGAGAAAGCCCTATGGACTGATTACTTGATAGATCGGCCTTTTCCTTGATCGTAGGTGCTGTCTTGTCATGAATCGGAGGAGCAGAGTAATACAGACTGCTCTCACCGATTTCAACACCCTGGTCATCAAAGAAATAAAGCAGGAAGTATTTATTGGGGAAATAACCTTCAGGGTGTCTGAGAGCTTTTACGGGGTAGATTGTGATGGTTTTTCCGTCAAAGGTTCCAAGATCTGTAACGTTGCACAACAACTCGGTTATGGGTTTTTTATTTATGTCATCATACCCCACAAACTTACGAATTTCGGCCTTGACATTCTTCGCATTACCATCCACGGATACCTGTATAACCGCCTTCTGACCGTAAGGCACAACTACCCCTTGATCTGTCTCTTTCGGACTTGTAACAATAGCGGTTGTAGGTTTCGTAAAGTTGATCGTAGTTGAATAGGATTTTGTCCCGTTTGTTACTTTTAGCGCAAGCTTATCATTTTTGAGATCAAGATTTTCTGCTTCTGCTGTCAATACGCCATTGCTTATCAGGCCTGCATCAATGGGCTTCGTTCCGTTAAAGAAGTTTGCCGTCGTTACTATGTTGGGCACAAGATTATCGACTTCAAGATGTGAACCTGAAGCAAGGAAAGCTCTGAATTTATCTGCTTTCTTTATCGTATATGCATTTTTGACTGCTTCAAGCTCAGCCTCTTTTTCAGGATGTCCGACATTCGCATCTGTTGCTTCAGTCACCACAATCCTGGTCACCTGAGCGATCCTCGCCGTAAGAGTCGCACTGTCGGCAACTTCTAACGTATATTCACCGCTCTTAGATGCGGCCACCTTTTTGCCATTATTCTTGCTTGCATCCTCTGGGTAGACTTCACTTACAGTCCACAGATCGTCTTTTGATGACATGCTTACCGTAACAGTGGAATCAACAGGAACGTATGCCTTATAAACTTGATCTACTTCATCATATTCCACGGGATATGTGCGCGAATCAACACGGACACCCCAGTTGAAGAATTTTGCATCTTTCGGAGCATGATTGCCCTCATTGCTTGCCAGAGCCAGGGTAACCTCTGCATCCTTTGTCACATTGGCAGTGATCTCAACTCCGAGATTCGACCACTCGTCACCTTCATGAGGCTCATCCAGAGTTATCTTATACTTCCCGTCAGGACCCTTCTCAAGCTTTGTTGTACCGGTATAGGAATTGGCTTCTTCATAACTCAGCTGACCGTTCTCATCAATAGTCATATTGACCGTACGGTATTTTACTGAGGTAAGCTTATAACCTGGCTTTGCTTTTAATGTGAAACTGATATCCTCGGCATCATCATTGATATAATAGAGTCCATCTTTTATTTCGATCGGAGGATGTTCGCCATAATCTCCCAAATGAAAATCGGGCTCCTCAATCGCATCCTCATCAAGGTTATTGACCAGGACGACCCGGCGGGCAGGACGGAAGCTGTCATCCCAGTTTCCGGAAGCGTATATTGTCCCGCCTTGATTTTCTGTGGCATATCTTGTCATCCACTGGATAGGATTCTGATAATCGTGATCCCATGCACCCGGATCATTTAACGGAATCTCTACTGTTCCGTCATCATTGATATAGAAATTAAACGGGATTTCTTCATTTTCGACGGTAAAGCCGGTGAACATATTCAGCATGTATCTGCTCAAAAAGCCGTTCTTGAACCGTGAAAGACCTTCGATCGGGCTTCCGTTGTCTTTTACAAGAAGTTTGATACCATCAGGATTACCGTTATATTTGTATAGTCCGTCTCCGGCGTCAATAAGACCGTCATCTGTAGGGTCGTCGCCTGCAGGCTCGACAGTGATTCCCCGCTCTTCTTCCTGATAGTGTGTTATCTTCGATGACAGGTCAAAGGCCGGGATAGCGCTATCAACACGGACTTCGGTTGGTTCTTCTATGTTACCGAGTGTGTATTCTCCAGCTCCGTCAGGATACAGCTCAAACCTATTCGTTTCACTGATAATTGCCATAACCTCTGTGACGACATATCCCGCATTGGGATTGAAGCGGAAAGAAAAGCTTCCGCCCTTTGCCACGGGGACACCTCCCGCCCAGGGATCCTGAGGGAAATAGTCGCCGCCGGTAGGCTGACAGCCGATCTCGTGAACATTTTCCTGCGTGTTAAATGAAACCCAGACGGTTTCGGAACTGTAAACACGTATCTCAGTATTGGCGGTAATATTATCTATTGTGTATACTCCGGTCCTTACATAGCTGGTCTTGCCGGATTTAATGACCTTATCATTTCCGTCAGCTTTCAAAGGTGCGCTTTCCTTGCCGCCTTTAGGTACGACAGTCACTTTAGTGATCCCGTATCCTTCATTGACGTTAAAACGGAATGAAAAGCTTCCGTTATTAGCTACAGGAACTCCTCCGTTCCAAGGATCCTGCGGAATATAATCGCCGCCGGTAGGAACACAGCCGATATTATGAACCGCTTCTGCGCTTATAGTATTGACAGGGCGTGTGTTGAAAGATACCCAGAAAGTATTTGTGCTGTATACGCGTATCTCAGTATCGGCAGAAACATTATCTATTGTATATATTCCGGTTCTTGTATATTTTTTACCGCCGTTTGTATATGTTGATTCGCTTCCGTAAGGGATAAGCGCTTCACTTTCAGCTCCGCCTTCAGGTATAGCAGTTACCTTTGTGATCTTGTATCCGTCATTGACATTAAAGCGGAAAGAAAAGCTTCCTCCTGATCTTACAGGAACATATCCGTTCCATTGATTCTGCGGAATAAAGTCACCGCCGTATGGCACGCAGCCGATCTTATCTTTATTCGGCTGAGTATTAAACGAAACTTTGAACGTGTCATTATTTGTATTTTTGGGAACAATACTGAACGTGCCGCTTTCATTGGTAACAAAGGTCAGCGTTTTATCGTCTTTATCGTAGGATGAAGGCCATTGAATTCCTTTATATCCTGATTTCGTGCTGATCTGACGGACAAGGCTGTAATCATCCGCATCGGCATCATTATTAAGAGTAAGAGCGACCTTTACGGATTCAGCATACTGACCGTTCGGTCGTTCCGGAAAATAGAACCCCCACGGCGTTGTGATATCTGTGGCTTCGTTTTCATTTACAGTAAGTCCTTTGAATCTCTCGCCGTTTATGGAAAATCCGAAAGTAGCAAATTCATTTGCTAACTCAAGTTTATCTTCACAGTTGTCCTCTATGATCGTGTGGAGAGTTCCGCCTCGTGTGGCTAAAGCGGAAAGATCGGATCCTCCGTCTTCTGTTGTTACAGCAGCATCTTCAATCTTTACGATCTCGTCAGTAGGGTCTCCAGTTTCTTCATCATGTATTATTTCATGATTTATCTTAACGATATTGCCATACTCATCATAACCGTTGGTTCCACCAACTTTTTTGACAATCGACGCGAGAAAATGGTCATCCTGGGAAGTAAAACTCCATGTTCCGAGAGACACCGTATACGCTGTTGGAGTAAGCAACGTACCTTCTATTGTTGTTCCGGTCGCTCCGTAAGTGCCGCCGATCTGATACCCGTAATCAGGAATGACTTCAATATAATATGTTTCACCTTTTGTAAGTGTGGCAGTTGTTGTGTCGATTCTGTATTGTTCCGTATCTATGACAGGCCATTCAAAGGATGACGGCTCAAAACCATCGACATTTCCCCCATGGTTTTCACTATAGGCATCACGTGCCTTTTCCCATTCATGATAGCTGGATAATAATTCTTCATATTCATCCGCGTAGCCGTCCTCTAGAAGATATATCTGTGCGTGACGATAATCAGGATCGGCAGGATTGTTAGTCAAGAACACATCAAATTTCTCATTCTTACGGACATGAACGGAAACATCCAATGTCCAGTTCTCACCATCTGGAAGTGCGATTTTATAACCCTCATTGCTTGTTAATGCCCTCTTTATCTTACCGGTAAGTTCAATAGGCTCTCCGTTGATCTTTATATATGTTTTTTTGTTTCCATCACCGTCAACCGAATCAAAATCGATCTTATATGCATCAGATACGATTCTATCAACATCCGTTGTTCCGATAACAGTAACGGTCGCATATTTTGCATTTTCTGAGATATTATCTCCGGCCCCGTTGTTTCTGCTGAACCTGTTTTGATTTTCATCATCATAAGCTGTCTCGCCATTTATACCGGGGTGGATCAAAAGGCCGCTATAACCAACGCTATCATTATCCTGCCCAGTAAAAGATACTGATAAATGCATTCGTTCAGTTTCAACATCTTCTTCTGACGAAAGACTGAGCTTACAGAGGTTCTGGTCATTTCCGAACAGTTCATCCCCGTCGTCTTCAGCTTCAATGGCATCCTCTTCGGCCTCAGCTTCTTCCGGAACAGATGCATTCTCTTCAGTCACTGCTTCCTCTGGATCAGATGAATCTTCTTCATTCACTGCTTCCTCATCAGATTCTGTCTGTATAGCAAATTCATCATCGATATCTTCTGCTTCTGCCGCTTCAGGCACGTTCTGCAGAGTATCTTCTTCGACGGAATATCCGTTCGGATCATTTCCGCCGTCGAATGCATACACATCCGTAAGGGGTGCGCCTGTCGCGATCATCGCAAGGCAGAGCAGACAGGCAGCAAGCCTCTTTGCTCCTCCTATAAAATAATGATTTCTAGTGTTTTTACTCATTGATGCCTCCTCCGTTTCTGAAGATCGGACCTGACAGGTCATTAATATTCTAAAACGATGTTGTATTTTGTCGAAAATGTGACAATAATTATACCATATTCAGATTATAAACTCCATCATGGTTTCTTTGGGGGACATCCCCATAGATCTGTAGAAACTGATCGCGCTATCGTTTCCTTCCCAGACGTTGAGAGTTATCTCATAGCAGCCGAGCCGTCCGGCTTCCGCTTTTACATGCTCGAACAGAGCTTTTCCCACATGTTTTCCCCTGGCCGATTCATCAACGCAGAGGTCATCTATGAACAGGATCTTTCTCGGGATCATCGTGCTAGTAAAAGGCGGCTCCTGCAGCTGGCAGAACACATATCCCATCACGTGATTTTCGCCGTCGGCGGCCACATAGACTGGGCGGCTGTCATCGCAGAACATCTCAGCAAGCTCTTCGCTGCTGTATTTCGTGGTTCCGGACACAAAAATATCCGGACGTATTGCGGCATGCACTTCAAGTACCTGTGACAAAAGCCTTAAAACATCCGGAATATCCGTATTTACTGCTCTTCTTATATTCATAAATTCAACGTATCCTCTATCTGAGCCTGTCCTTTGCCTCTTCGAGTTCCTCAATTACTCTGTCGCAGAATTCATCGAATTCAGGATCAGGAATCTGGCACTCCGGATGAGACAGACAGTAGTCTATGACTTTTCTGACACCCTGATCGAATCTGGTGGTGCATGTAAATCCCGGCACCGCCCTCTTGATCTTGCTGTTGTCAAAAACGACTGAATTAGCCTTGTCGCCGAGGAGCGAACCGAAATAATCGTAATCACTTACGGAAGCAAGGAACTCGGATGAAACATAATACGGGATAAAATCCACGTCAAGTGCATCCGCGATCGCTTCATATATCTGATTCCAGGTAAGTGTTTCATCGCTCGTTATCTGGAAGCTTTCGCCTATCGCATGCGGGTTTCCCATAAGTCCGACGAAGCCCTTTGCAAAATCCTCGTTGAAAGTCATGGTCCAGAGCGAAGTTCCGTCCCCATGGACTATGACCGGCTTGCCTTCGAGCATTCTCCTTATAACCTGCCAGCTTCCCTTGTCGCCATGGACTCCGAGCGGGATGCTTCTTTCATCATATGTGTGGCTCGGGCGCACTATAGTGACCGGAAAGCCCTCTTTCTCGTATTTGTCCATGAGAAAGCTTTCGCAGTATATCTTGTTCCTCGAGTATTCCCAGAACGGGTTGGCAAGAGCGGTACCTTCCGTGATCACATGGCTCCTGCACGGTTTGTTATATGCCGAGGCAGAGCTGATGTAAATGAACTGGGCGCATCTGCCGCGGAAAAGCCTGTGGTCCCTCTCGACCTGCTCAGGAGTGAATCCTATGAAATCACAGACGCAATCAAAGCGCATACCATCGATGAGCTCATCAACCTTTTCCTCATCATCGATATCAGCATTTATGATGTGAACATTTTCAGGAACCTCATCGCTTCTGTTCCCTCTGTTTACCAGATACAGTTCCCATTCAGGATCTGCGGCCACCGCGCGGGTTATCGCCATCGAAATAGTTCCTGTTCCGCCTATGAATAAAGCCTTCTGCATACATTCCCCTTTCACTTTTTCGTTCATCGGCCGGTAGATGATGTCTCGTTGAGGATCTCCATCATCTCTCTGATCATTTCCTCATCTCTCAGCCTGAACAGTATCTCAACTCGTCTTGATGCAACCGCATCAACACTTCCGTCAGGTTTCAGGACCGGTTCGCTGAATGATCTTCCGACGGTAGAAAGAACCTTCTCAAGCTCTTCTTTCTCTCTTTCGGTAAGAAAATCGCTGTCCTTACGTGTACAGTAATCCGCGACGGAATATGCCCTCTCCTGCGACAGCTTAAGGTTCGACAGATAGGTGCCGTCCGTATCGGTATGTCCTTCTATTACTATTTCCGAAATGTAGCTTTTGTATTTGGGACTTAAGAGTATCTTTAAGTATCTCGGCATGAATTCTCCGAGGAAATCCTGTCCGCCGGTCTTTAATACCGACTTGTTATACTCAAACAGGATACTCGAATCCATCGTGATGGCACCTGTATTCTCATCGACCGCGATGCTGAGGGATGAATGCTCAAACTCTTTCTTAAGGGCTTCAACAAGCTCGCTGCGGATACCGATGATATTATCAAGCTTAGCCTGCTGCTCGCCCATGAGCTTTTCAAGTTCCTTCAGCAGTTCGGACTGCTCCTCGAGTTTTCTCTGCTGCGCGAGAAGCTCACCTTCCTGTTCGGAAAGCTTAAGTTCCTGAGCATTGAGCTTCGCGCCCTGCTCCTCGATCGTAAGCCTTTCATTCTCGAGCTCTTCGGACTGTATGATAAGCTCCTGCTCCTTGCCGGCAAGCTCCATCTGCTTCTCGTCATACATGACTTTAGAGCGCAGAACCGTAAGAGATATGATCAGAACAAAGCATAGCAGAAGTCCTGCCATCATATCTGAATACGAAAGCCAATATGTTGTTTCCTCGTCTCTTCTGAGTGCGTTCGCTCTTCTCATTAATTCTTCCCGCCGGACTGAATCCTCTTATCTGTAAGTTTACGCATGTAATCAATGCCGTTCGTTATTTCTTCAACCGCCTCGTCAACATGCTCCTTTGTCTCTTTTGTATGTTTTCCCATCTCTGCAATTGCCTGTCTGAATTCCGAGATGATATTGCCCTGCTCGATCAGCATGCTCTTCTCCTGAACGATGAGGTCACGCGCTGACCTGTCCTCATTGGAAAGTCTTGTGAGCGTTTTCTGGAGCTCATTCTGTATCGTCTGGATGCTCGCCGTATAACTGTTAAGCGTGGCAACGAGACGTTCTGTCTCGTGATTGACCGTATGAAGCGTCGCGGTATTGCTGCCCGTGGTCTTAAGAAGATCCGTCATCAGATCGGCAGTTTCCTTCTGCGACTTATACTGCTCGTTCACGGATTCGCTGAGCTGATAGAAGCTGTTGCCGAGCGAAGAGTTCATTTCCGTGATGAACGTATCTACTATCTGGCGTATCGCCTCGGTCTCGTTCCTGACCATGATAGTCTCATATTCAGTAACGATCTTTCCGAGCCTGTCAAACTGCGGATCGATGATCCTTTCAAGTTCTTCAGCCACTCTCTTGTACATGTTATCCATTGCAGTAAGCTGCTCCGCCTGAAGAGAGATAAGCTGGTTCATTCCGTTGTTCTCGGTATCAGGAAGCACGAACTTCTTGAATGCCTGGCAGAATTCCTGTACTGCTCTTTCGCCTTCATACAGTTTTCTTTTGTAGATGGCATTGAATGTGAGCGAGAATACCATTCCGAAGATCGATGTATGGAAAGCAACCTTGATACCGTTCATGAGAGGCTCTATGCTCTGCGTCATCTGAGCCGTCGTACCCGTGTTGAAGTGCTCAAGACCGATCGAAAGTCCGATGAACGTTCCGAGGATTCCGAGACCGGTAAGCATTCCGGGAATCTGGTTGAGCTCGTTTCTGTGCATGACGGTATCAACAAGATCCTCATTGATGTAGTCATCTATGCTCGGACGATAGAATGCGTTCTCAGCATCATCCTCTCTGTTGAGCTCGAAAATGAAATCCGTAAAAAGACGGCTCAGTCTTTCATTTTTGAAAAGCTTAACATTGCTCGTCTGATACGGCTCCCAGAGATATGAATGCGCATTCATCGCATCTGAACGGATCTTATCAGCTGCCCTGCTCAGCTCCTTGATTATCGAATTCATCGGCATAAAGCAACCGAGATCGGCCGACAGAAAAATGATCGCGACAATGAAGAACATAACGGCATTTACCGCTATCGTTGTCACGCTTTCCTTGTGATCGGGTGTGAAGTTCAGATACACGCACAGTGCGACCATTCCGAAAAATACAATGGTCAGTATCCACTCATACCATTTTCTTTTGAACATAGCGCCCTCCCTTGCAGAAAATCAGGCTTTTGAGGTTCTCTTCTTCATGAAGTACAGGAATGCGACCGTAAGCACTGCGCCTATAGGCAGCGACAGCCACGTAATGCCGGCCTTATCAAACAGTCCGGCGAGTATATAACATACGAACGACAGGCAGGCTACGCTTATTGCGTAAGGAAGCTGCGTCTCAACATGGTTGATGTGGTTGCAGTGCGCACCTGCCGACGACATGATCGTCGTATCTGATATAGGTGAGCAGTGGTCTCCACATACAGCGCCTGCGAGGCAGGCGGATATTCCTACGAAGAACAGAGAGCTCGTCTCCGGGAAGATTGCCGAAACTATAGGGATCAGTATTCCGAATGTTCCCCAGCTCGTTCCTGTTGCAAAAGAAACAAGGCAGGCAACTATGAACACGATAGCAGGAAGAGCCCACTGAAGACCTTGTGCGTTAGCCATCGCTCCTCCGACGAATTCCTTTGCTCCGAGAGCGTTCGTCATGTTCTTGAGCGATGTAGCAAGTGTCAGTATCGTGATAGCGGGAACCATCGCGCAGAATCCTTTAGGAATGCACTCCATGGCCTCATCAAATGTCACGATCTTACGAGCGATCATATAGATGATGACAATGACGAGTGCGAGTATGCTTCCCCAGGGAAGTCCTACATAAGCGTCCGTTGATGAGAAGGCCTCGATGAAACCGCCTTCTTCGATCGCCGAGAATCCGTTGAACAGAAGCCCCCATACGCAGAAAACTATAAGAATGATAACGGGAATTATAAGGTCTATGAACTTACCTTTTCCCGGCTTGACAGGTTCTTCTTCCTTGAGTCTGAACTCCTCATCCTCGGAAAGCGTCATGATACCGAGGTCTCCGGTTGTCTCCGCTTTTTCCTCAAACCTTTTCATCTTGCCGTAGTCAAACTTCAGAAGAGTAAGCGTTATGATGAAGACAAATGTGAGCAGTGAATAGAAGTTATAGGGAATCGCTCTTATGAAAAGCTCAATGCCCGAATACTTTTCACTCGTAACGCATCCTGAAACTGCTGCCGCCCATGATGAGATCGGAGCGATCATGCAGACAGGCGCTGCCGTTGCATCTATAAGGTATGCAAGTTTTGCCCTCGACATCTTTTTTGAATCGGTGATCGGAGACATTACCGATCCGACCGTAAGGCAGTTGAAATAGTCATCAATAAAAATAAGAACACCCAGAACAAATGTCGCAAGCGATGCTCCGACTTTTGTCTTGATGCTCCTTGATGCCCATGCTCCGAACGCCCTTGAAGCGCCGGACTTATTTATGAGCGCAACAATGATACCGAGAATGACAAGGAAAATCAGTATTCCGGCATTTCCTGCCACCGCATCTGACAGTCCGTCAACGGTTATCATGTCGAGCGTTCCTGTAAAGGACACGGATGATGCCATGACCGCACCGAGTACCACTCCGACGAACAGCGCCGAATAGGCCTCCTTAGTAATAAGCGCAAGAATGATCGCCACAAGCGGCGGAACAAGCGCCCAGAACGTTCCGGCAAATTCATATCCTCCGCCTGACGCTGCATTAACAATGCAGATAACAGCAACTGCCAGAACGAAGATCAGGCCCGCTATAAGCGCCGAATTCTTTTTTTTCATATCAAAATCCGTCCTTTCTGTTTTTTTATCAGATCATCTCTCCATTTCCTTAAGTATGGAGATGATATATCTCTGACGTATGTTCTCAAGCGACAGCGACAGTCCTTCAAGAAGAGTCCTGTGCCTTAGCCTTATGAAGAAATCACTGTCGTAAGGCATTACCATGTATCCGTATGTCTGATCGCTGTTTCTCAGAGATGCGAACAGAAACGTCTTCTGCTTTCCTCTCCATTTTTCAGGAATGAGATGTTCTTTACGGCTTATGGTTTCTTTTCCTTCATCAGTATAGATGAGGATTCCGTCATCATAACCTGTGCGCTCATTATCCGTTCCGAGATCAAAGAACGATTCATTAAGGCATACCGCCATATCTTTGATATCAAGTACTTCCTTGCACTTTGAAAGCGCCTTGGGGAATTCATCCATCGTACGTGTCTGATTCAGCATCTGTCTGATGAAAGTCTGTCTATAGTTGATCTCAGATTCCTTTTTTGCTTTCTCAACTACTCTGATGTAGTCGTTTCTTATATCTCTTGTAAGGTCGCATCCGCAGCTTTCGTTAAAAGCTATGTATCCTTCTACGAATCTCGTATCAAATTCCGCATTTCCGTTCAGCGCTTCAAGAAGCATATCCATGGATTCGTATCCGAGACTCTTCCTGTTACGGTTCACGCTGGTTATGGAAGGAGAGTATTTCTGCGCATCATCGATATTGTCAAAGCCGGTGACTTTCGTATAATCAGGAATCGTCACGCTGTCTTTTTGGGCGGCTTCTGCATATCCGAGCGCCATATAATCATTAGCGCACATTACCGCGTCCGCCATATTGACGCCACGCTCTTTCCATTCGCGGTAGGCATCGATTCCGCTCGATCTGCGGAATATGCCATGGATAACCCTCTTCTTCTCGGGCTTGATCCCATGAGCGTCAAGACAATCGCAGAACGCCCTGTATCTTTCAATGTTCTCCGGATTATCCTCCGGTCCGCCAAGATAATTGAGCATCCTGCAGTCATGTATCGTTATCATATGCTCGACAAGGTTATACATCGAGCGGTAATTGTCGAGTCCGCAGAACATCGCGTTTTCCTCGCGGATGTCCACTCCGACGATCGGCCTGCCGTGACTGTGGAATTCTTCAGTGATATCTCTGACGTATCTGACAGAATCGATAGTATTGAGCGCAACGATAAGCCCGTCATACATATCAGGTTCCGGAAGTGAGTATATCTCTCTCCCTTTAAGGAAAAATCCCGACTCCTGATAATCGTCATAAGCATTGAAAATATGCAGTTCTATATCCTCATCGCCTATTCTTTCGAGAACTCCGGCGATGATCGCTTTGCTGTACTCACTGTCCCAAGTGCTTGTCAACATCAGAATACGATAAGACATAATTACCCTTCATCCGGAACATCAAGTTCTTCAACCACGAGTTCCGTATTTTTTTTGCGGAGGTTCCCGATGAGCCTGCCGGACTTCTTTTTTTCGGGGAGCACGTTATCCTCAATGAGGTTCATGACAAAATCCCCGTCCCACAGGATTATATTGAGCTTATCTGCAAACTCCTTAGCAGACTTGGAAAAATACTGATTGGTCATTACCGCGCCGACCATGCTTCCGTAGTAGTCCCTGCCCGCGTATGCTTCCTGTATTGCCTTTATACCGACCGTATCGGAATAGCATTTGCACTGTATCGCGTAGCTTATGCCGTCTTTATCCGCAATGATGTCAATCCCGTAGTCATGGCTTCCGGGCGTTACTTCCACGTTCTCAAAGCCTTTAGACTCAAGGAGCTCTGCGCAGTACTGCTCAAACTCCTGCCCCTCCATGTCCTCGAAGATCTCGTCATCATCGTTTCTGCAACGCTTCATGTACCAGATCCATCCGGCAAGGAGAAGGAGGACTGCTATACCTATTATAAGAATTGCAACGGTTTTTATATCCACTGACGCGGTTCTCCCTATCAGCATATTGCGCTATCCGGCTTCGAATGAACTGCGATGCACGCTTTCGGCTGAGCATGCTCAGTCCAGGCACCCTTGCGGCACACAGAATCATCCGCTTAGTGCTGCTCCATTCCTGGCCTGACACGGTTCACGGCGTCCTGTTGCGCAAGACCCAGACATCAACACATACCCATCCGGGCTGCTGCACCGCTTATCACCCTCTGCCGGATAATCACCCCTGCTATAGCGGATTTCAGGTACAGGGAACCGCTGCTTCCCCGGCTGCGCAATTTGTATTTTACATAAGGGCGCAAACATTGTCAATTAGCGCAAATCAGGATAATTTCTATTTATATTCCTTACAGATGAAGTGCTTGATCGACATGATGATCAGCCCGGCTCCCGCCAAGATGAAAATCGCAACCGCGATCCACATGAACGGCGTAATCTCGTTACCTGACGTTATTATCTGGTATGCGAGGTAAAGGACATAGCCTCCGACTATAGCTCTTATGGTCAGAACCGTCTGAGTCGGATAGTTGTTAGTCTCTTCTTCAGCGTCCGTAACAGCGTCTGTTTCTGATGTTTCAACAGTTTCTGCTGTTTCAGCTGTCACAGTATCATTTTCTTCCGTATCTGCTTCCACCGTCAGCTCCGTATTTTCAAGGTTTTCCCTGTTTTCTCCGTTTTCCATGATTGTCCCTTTCGGCCCCATTAAACTACGCAGGGGATTTCTTTTTGCTATGCTCAACATAATTATTTTAACATGTTATAATATTCTCTGTAAATTACAAAGAAACAGGATTCAGGAGATTTTGCAATGGCAACTGAACAGGAAATTGAAGAAGTCATCAGGATGCTCGACAGCAAGACAGAAGAGGGCGTCAGCAGAATAGGCGTGCACAGGGTAGAGACTGAGCGCGAGGATTATGTCCGTGAAGTCCACCATCACGGGCGATGCGATGTAGGAAGCCCCTTTGCCGACGGAAGCGTTAAGAACTTCTGCGATTGATATGCTTAACATTCAGGGACTTCTGAAAACAACACTTCTTGATTACCCCGGCCATGTAGCGGCAACCGTTTTTCTGGGCGGGTGTAATATGCGTTGCCCTTTCTGTCACAACATGGAAATGGTTCTGACCGAAGATCCGCCTCTGTACTCTGAAAATGATGTTCTTTCATTCCTTTCAAAAAGGAAGGGGATACTTGACGGGGTCTGCATTACCGGCGGAGAACCGACCTTAAGCGCTGAACTTCCGGAATTTATCAGAAAGATCAAAGACCTTGGATTCCTTGTAAAGCTTGACACTAACGGCACAAATCCTCAGATGATACGTTCCCTTGCTAAAGAGCATCTTATCGATTACGTTGCCATGGATATAAAATCATCCCCCTCTGCCTACGGAAAGGCATGCGGGATAAAAGACATACGCCTTGCGCCGATAAAAGAGAGCATCGGACTGCTTCTCAGCGGAATATGCGACTATGAATTCAGAACTACTGCCGTTGAAGAGCTATATGACCATGAAGCCGTACTCGAAGTCGCTTCCATTTTAAAAGGTGCAAAAAGGTATTTCCTACAGGGTTATGTGGAATCCGAATTCGTTCCAGACAGGACGCTCCACCCCATATCAAAAGAAAAACTCCTGCAGTATCTGCAGGAGCTGTCATCATCTATCGAGCACGTTGAAATACGCGGCTTATGATTTTTTCTCGATATATCTCATATAATTAACGACCATCAGCGCTATCTTCAGCGTCAGCGCATCATCGAACACCCTCACGTCAAGACCGGTAGCTTTCTGAAGCTTTTCGATCCTGTATATGAGCGTGTTGCGGTGAATGAACAGCTGCCTTGAAGTCTCGGATACGTTCAGGCTGTTGTCAAAGAACTTGTCGACTGTTGCAAGTATTTCCTCATCTATCTCATCAGGAATATCATTCCCGAATATTTCCTTTATGAATATCTGGCACAGATTTACAGGAAGCTGGTATATCAGCCTTCCGACTCCGAGGTTGCTGTATTCTATCGTTCTTTTGAGAGGATAGAAAATCTTGCTCACCTCAAGCGCCACCTTCGCCTCGCGGTATGAAGCCGTCACTCCTTTTATATCCTCTGCGATCGTCCCGTATGCGACCCTTACATCGCTCATCGCTTCGGAACCTGCCATATCAACGAGCATGTCCGCGGTTTCCTTAAGATCCTCTTCACCTTCATCAGCCTCAAGCGTCTTGATCACGACCACATGATCCTCATCCACGGCGGTGACACAGTCTCCGGCCTCAGTATAGAAAAGCTCCTTGACCATTCCTATAAGATTGCTGTCCCTGTGCGCAACAGGCTCAATGACAAAAACACATCTCCTTGTTGCCGCTTCGATATGAAGGCGCCTGGCCCTGTTGTATATGTCAACAGGCAGAATGTTGTCGAGAAGAAGATTCTGGAAGAAAGAATTCCGATCTATCCTGTCTTTGTAGGCGATCACAAGATTCTTTATCTCAGCCGCCGCAAGACGCGCGCACACATATCCGTTCTCACCCTTATCCGCTATCATGACAAATGCGGTCTCGTTTTCATCCATGATCCGGATGAAAATCTGGCCTTCCGTCTCGCGCTCTTCCTCGCCGCTTTCTGCAAAGGAGGTTATGGCGTTTTCAGGAGATGTAATATTCGAGGTCTGCGCTATTATTTTCCCGCCGGCATCGGCCACGATGATCTGCGTTCCAGAGATTTCGTTTATTTCATCTATGCAGCCTGCAATAATATGATCAGATACCATTGTCCATGTACTCTCCTACGGTTTTTTCATTCAGCACATCCTGAGGAACACTGAACCTGAACTTCGAGCCTTTGCCTATCTCACTTTCAACTGATATCCTGCCGTCGAGCACGCTGACAAGGCGCTTGCAGATCAGAAGGCCGAGTCCTGTTCCCTTTATGCTGACATTCTTGTTCTGTCCGACTTTTCCGATCGAGCTGAACAGCTTCTGTGCATCTTCCTTGCGGATTCCTACTCCCGTATCAGTAACCGTAAACGTTACGTCAATCTTCTCTGCAGTGATCTTTCTGTAATCAACATCAAGCACAACGCCCCCGTCAAACGTGTATTTGACGGCATTCTCTAACAGATTGTCAAGAATCTGCCGCAGCTTTTCATAATCCCCCTTAAGATAGACAGGCATCGATCTGTTGTACTCAACTTTAAAATCAAGGCCTTTCCGTTCTATTCCGGGTCTTGCCTTGTCACAGCACCCTCCGACGAGCTTTGTGATATCATATTCATCTGCATTTACCGCAATTTCACCGGATTCAAGTCTTGAGTATTCATATACCGAGTCAAGCGAGATCATCAGTGAGTTGCTCGCGCCTTTTATTCCGAGCACCTCTTCTCTTATATGCGGGGAAGTTTCCTCTTCTAATATCCTGTCCGAAAGAATGGTAATGGCATCGACCGGATCCCTCACCTCACGGCTGACCAGCGCCATGAAGTCCAGCCGCTCCTGAGATACCGTCTGTTTTGTCCGGGTGTTCTCCTCATTCTGAAAATGCCGGAGTATATAGCTGACCATGTATATGGCGCACAGAAGCGATACCACTATTCCGAACAGAAGCATGGCGAATCCTATGAAAATGATAGTCTCGGTAACCACTTTGACATTTTTCATAACCTCACTTCGAAGCCTTCCGGCAAAAAATACTGCTCTTACCTCTCCGTCACTGTTTCTCTTAGGAATATAATATCCGTAATATGTCCTTCCTCCGAGGTCTGCCGCCTCACAGAACAGTTCTTCTCCGGTTGTGCAGAGCTTGCCATATATTTCAGAGTCAAGCTTCGATCCCGCCATGCTGTTTCCGGACTGATCCGTTACGGTCGTATCGATTCTCGTGTCCTCAAAGAAAAATGTGCAGACAAGACCGTTCTTAAGATACTCGTCCCCTAACCTTCCTAGATGCCCTGAGACAACCGTTTCTCCTTTAAATACCGTTCCGTCATCTCCTATACGATAATCACCCTGGTCCATGAGTCCATAATTCTCGCCGAGTCCGTAAGCGGCTGTTCTCAGCTCTTTCTTGATCTCTTCTTCCAAAATCTTCCTGACATTGATGTCCGTAAAGATACAGATAGCCGTTCCCATAATGAAAAGAGGGATTATCGAAATCCCTATGATTCTGAGAAAAACCGTACGCAATTTTCCGGATCCGTTTTCTTTCATCTTCTGTCCTTCCGTATATCTAATAATCACTTTCCTGCCTGTCGGCTTTTTCGGATCTGTTTCTTTCCCTCAGTTCCTCAAAAAACTTTGTCAGTATCTTGCTGCACTCTTCTTTCAGAACGTCCTTTGTTATCTCGACACGATGATTGAACTCATCCATCTGAAGAATGTTTATGACCGAGCCGGCACATCCTGATTTCGGACTCATGCATCCGATGACAACACGTTCAATCCTTGCCTGAACACATGCTCCGGCACACATCTGGCACGGCTCAAGCGTCACATACATAGTGCAGCCTTCAAGTCTCCAGTCGCCCATGACCTTGCTCGCTTTTCTTATCGCAGTGATCTCTGCATGGCAGAGCGTATTCTTATCTGTGTTTCTGCGGTTGTATCCGCGTCCGATGATTTTTCCCTCATGAACGATGATGCATCCTATCGGAACCTCTCCGAGATCATACGCTTTTTTCGCCTGAGCGAGCGCTTTTTTCATGAACTTCTCGTCTTCCGTAAGTCTCATGGGTATAATTTATCATCATTTCGCGTAAATAACAAGACAGCGGGCCCTTTCGGACCCGCTGCGGCTATCATTGATCTGTATTATTTCTAGTTCGTGATGATCATCTCTGTATCCTTATCGAATACATGGATCTTCTCTATGTCGAATGCGAACTTGACTGTATCGCCCGGTCTTGCCGTTGTACGAGGGTCAACCCTTGCTGTGATCGGGAACTCTTCAAGATCGAAGTATAAGTAAACTTCTGCACCGAGCAGCTCGTAAACCTTTACTGTTGATTCGAAAACGCTCTGAGGAGAAGTCTCGATGTACATTTCAGAATCATAAACGTCCTCAGGACGGATACCGAATGTAACAACCTTTCCTGCATATCCGCCGTCGATGAGCTTCTTTGACTTAGCGGGAGGAAGAGGAACTGACTTGCCTGCGAACTTAAGGCTTGCTACATCACCGTTAACATCAACCGTAGCATTGATGAAGTTCATCTGCGGGCTTCCCATGAATCCTGCAACGAAGAGGTTGCAAGGCTTGTCATAAAGGTTCTGAGGTGTATCAACCTGCTGGATGACACCGTCCTTCATAACTACGATTCTCGTACCGAGCGTCATAGCCTCTGTCTGGTCATGTGTAACGTAGATGATCGTGGTTCCGAGTCTCTGATGAAGCTTAGCGATCTCAATTCTCATCTGTACACGGAGCTTAGCATCAAGGTTTGAAAGAGGCTCGTCCATAAGGAATACCTTAGGATTACGAACGATAGCACGTCCCATGGCAACACGCTGCCTCTGTCCGCCTGAAAGAGCCTTAGGCTTACGATCAAGAAGTGCTGTAAGGTCGAGGATCTTAGCTGCCTCTTTAACCATCTTGTCTATTTCATCCTTAGGAACTTTGCGGAGCTTAAGTCCGAAAGCCATATTGTCATAAACTGACATA
>JAILNQ010000114.1 GCA_024691425.1 Lachnospiraceae bacterium | reverse complement strand
CAGTATTCGCAGAGGAAGCTTGAGCTCATGAACCGCGCTACAAGGCGTCTCGAACAGGTCGAGCCGGACACGGTCAAGCCGTATCTTCCGGAATTCATGAAGCGTCTTCTCTTCGAGCATGACCGCGATGCGGAGAGGATGTTCAGGGAAAGAGGCCAGTCGAGAAACGTTGAATTTGTTTCATGCCAGGGAATAGTTGAGAAAGATGACTTAATGAGGCAAATGCGGGAAATCCTCGCGGCCATACAGAGAGAATACGATTATCCTGTCGACACGGAGTTCACGATAAACCTGTCCGAGGACGGCGACTACGTTATTAACCTGCTCCAGTGCAGGCCGCTTCAGGTCTATCAAGACTCGGAGGAGATGGATTTTCCTGAAGATATCGATAGCGAAAAGGTGCTGTTCGAGTGCAGGGGAAGCGCGATGGGGCTTTCGCGGTACGAAAAGCTCGACATGATAGTGACCGTGGACCCTGTGAAATACTACAACATGCCCTACAACGATAAATACAAAGTCGGACAGGCCATCGGGAGCATCAACTGGAAAATGCGCGGCAGCGGAAAGAAAATGCTCCTGATGAGCCCCGGAAGGATAGGAACTTCATCGCCTGAGCTCGGCGTTCCCGCACTGTTCTCGGACATCAGCGAATTCGAGGCGATCTGTGAGATTTCGGATTCGAGGGCCGGATATAATCCCGAGCTTTCATACGGGAGCCACTTCTTCCAGGACCTCGTGGAGGCCGGGATACTGTACATAGCGATTTTCGAAAATGAAAAGACCGTCGCGTTCAATCCGGAAAAACTCAAAGGTCGCGAAAACCTCCTCGGAACGTTAGATACAAAACTTGCAGAACTTGAGGACATCGTGAAGGTATATGATGTCTCTTGCGAGGATATCCGGCTGTGCAATGATATGAAGAGAGAGAGAATAGTTTGCTTCAGAAGTTCTGACCAGTGAAAAGTTCGAGCTTCGCGATCAGGTCCTCTAAAATGTAACGGCTGTCAACGTCGGTATAAAGCCTGACTGTCGGGGCGTCAGGGTCAGCTACAGATGAAGTGTCATCAGACACGAGAGGCGCCTTTATTTCTTTAAAATGTCCGCACCCTGGATTGAGCGCGATCGCAACTGCAGGAGAGTCGCCGAGCGACCAGCTCTCGCCCTGCGTCCATCCGGCGCCTTGTGAGAAGTTGTAGGAGATGAGGTTTTCGTAAAGGTGCTTCCCGATATCGCCGAGGGGACTGATGCGGCGCATAATCTCCGCGATCCCGATGGTCACCGTTGAATACACCTGAGACGGCACGAGCCACAGATCTATGCCGCTTTTGAGGACGAGATTTGCTGCTTCAACGTCATTTCCCGCGTTGAATTCCCTAAACGGCGCTTTGCAGGGCGCCTCCCCGTGCGTTCCGATCCATATGACCGTCATCCTTCCAATGATGGCCGGTTCCGTTCTTATCGCCATTGCGACGTTCGTTATCGCCCCCTGGCACAGGACGAAGAGAGGGCAGGGATTTTCGGCCATGGCTTCCCTTATGATGAATTCTGCGCCTCCCGACACCCCACTGTCAGATGACAGAGGGCCCGTCTGTCCCTTAAATGCCCGGAAATCAACTCCCATGGCATTTCTTATCGTCAGGATCTCCTCGTAGCTATCCTCCATTGAATGAGCCGCGCCGAAATGCTCCGCCACGACGCCCTTTACCATAAGCTTCGGGCTCAGCAGGGCATGCACGATCGCAAAAGGATCATCGGCCTCACAGGCCGCATCCGTGTCAACGATCACGCGTATTTTCTTGTTTTCCGGTACATCGAATCCGAGGCTTGCCATAGTTTTTCTCCTTGATGTTAATGATGATATGTTCATATTATAACATCAACGCTGATGCGGCATTTAATATTTCTCAGAACGTGAGAAGTCATCATATACACGCGGTGAGCCGCCGGTTCTTTCCGGGTTTTTATAGCACATGCAGAAAATCACAAAACAGGGGTTAAGTGATTGCGGATTCTGCCGATATATATATCAAAGATAAGAAAATAGCCAACGAAACTCTTTTTCATTTTACAACCTCCCTTAACATTAAGTATCGGGCGCTGCACAGGGTCAGCGCCCGGTGCTTATTTTATGGGAAAATCAATGCATAAATGACTGGAAAATGCCGATATATATAGTGAGAGGAATATCTCTTGCGAAGTTCGAGATGCCGCCCGGAGAGGGTGCTTTGAAGGAGGTGTTTTTCATGAAAAGACGTTATTGCTTCTTCAATGTGGACGGATTACTCAACAAGTCGAGCGAATGGAATGAACCGTTCGTCCTGAACAAAGCTCTGGCAGAACTCTTTGCAATTTTCCTGTTAAAGTACAATCTGATACCGGTGATCGCATCATCCTGGCGCTTCGGTTTTGAAGGGGCGGGAAATGAGAAGAACGCTCCGTATATCAAAGAGCTTGAAGAGATCTTCAGGCGGTATGGACTCGTGATATATGACAAGACGCCGTTCCTGAAAGGCCGGCCCCGCAATAAGGAGATCGAAAGATTTTTATACTTCAATCGGGCGAACAACTATATCGTCATTGACGGTGACCGTGAAGAATATGAGAAAATAAACGATCACGTCATCTTCATCGACCCCAAGACGGGATTCACACCCAAGGCGGCCAAGATCGCAGGGAAGCTTATCACAAAGCTCGACCGTAAGATGGCAGGATAAAATACATATGGATCATATACAGAAAAAAGGAACGGACAATTTGTCCGCCCTTTTTGCAGCTATCTCAATTATAGGAGAACAGAAACAGTTCACCACTTTTCAGAATGTGAGAACTCCTCATAATACTCTTCGATAAACTCTAATATCTTCTTAAACATGATTACCGCCTCCTTCTTATCAAATACCTTCCAGTCCGTTGTTTAAGGGATATCTCCCTCTTTCTGAGTACATCATAACCCCTGCATTCACTATAGTAAAATACATATAATATAAGAATAGTCATACCTTTTAGGTATGGCCGATGAGCCGAAAAACTATAAGCTTTCTTCCTTGTAGCAAACGGCTTTAGATACATTGCTTTATATGATATACTGCGTTTATAGCAGATATATAATGCCTGATGGCATGATTTTCGCCGATAGGCCGGAGGAAAAATCAAATGAACACAGTAATAATCGGAATGGGAGCTTTAGGACTTCTTTTCGGGGATATGATCACCGATGCTGACAGGGAAAATACGGTTTTCCTTATGGATAAGGAGCGGTATGAACGTCACAGCAAGGATACATACAGGATCAACGGCGTAGAAAAGACATTCAATCTGGCGAATGCCGATAGTCCCGACTCTGTTCCGTTCGAGACGGCAGATTTTGTGATAATAGCCACTAAGTATAACGGCCTTGATGACGCAATTTCCATGATGAAACCGTATGCGGGCGATGATACGGTAATAATATCGCTGCTCAACGGGATCATAAGCGAGGACATAATCGCCAGAACCTATAACAGGGACAATATCGTGGATTGCGTACCGATCGGCATGGACGCCATGAGAGACGGCTGCAGCGTGAACTATACGCAGAAGGGCCGGCTTCAGATAGGCATCCGGCAGCAGTCGCAGCAGGGGGCTTTCGAAAGACTGCGCGCATTCTTTGATACGGCGCATGTTCCATATGAATCGGTGGATGATATCAGACATGCCATGTGGAACAAGTTCATGATAAATGTCGGGGTTAATCAGACCTGCATGGTATATGAGACTACATATGCCGGCGCGCTGAATGATCCGGAGGCGTTTTCCTCTCTGAAAAAAGCAATGCAGGAGGTCATCGAGCTTGCTTCCTGTGAAGGTGTCATGCTCACGAACGAAGATTACGAGAATGACCTTAAAATACTCGGCGGACTGAATCCGGAAGGTTATCCTTCGATGAGACAGGATGCCGTAGCGAAAAGATTTTCCGAGGTGGAGCTTTTTGCCGGAACCATGCTGAAACTTGCAGAAAAACATGGCATAGATACACCCGCCAACAGAAGATATTATGAGGAGATCAAGCGGATAGAGAGCAGTTACTGATGAAATGATCCGGATTAGCGTTTCATGAGCATACAGAGAATGACCCGATGGGAATGAACCCGTCGGGTTTTTTCAATGTGTAAAAAAAATGTACATGACAGTTTGTAATATATTTTCACAGAATTAACGCGGTGCTGTTGAAAACGCTGATGAATCAACATATTTAATGGACTGAAAGGAGAAAAGGATGTTCGGATTTGATAAGATTATCGGATATGATGAGGTAAAATCAGAACTCGAACGTTTCTGTGACGTTTTAAAGAACTCGGAAAAGTATGAGAGACTTGGTGTAACGCTTCCGAGCGGGATCCTGTTCTATGGAGAACCGGGCATAGGAAAGACGCTGATGGCCAGGACATTTATCGAAGAGACCGGCTGCAAGTCCTATACGATAAGAAAAGATACGCCTGACGGGGATTTTACGAACCTGATCAGGCAGACGTTTGAAAAGGCGAGGCAAGAAGATAAATGCATAGTTTTCCTTGACGATCTGGACAAATTTGCTAACGAGGATGAGAAGCATCCGGATGCTGAAGAGTATGTGACCGTGCAGGCCTGTATAGATGACAGCAGAAATGATGGAGTTTTCGTGATTGCAACCATAAACGATAAAAGCTGTCTTCCCAAGTCACTGCTTCGGACAGGCCGGTTCGACAAGATCATAGGGATGAGTGTTCCGAGATATGATGACCTGGTAGAGATCACAAAGCATTACCTTTCGAAAAGAAGTGTTTCAGCTGATGTTGATGCAGAGGAAATCGCTGCGATGCTGATCGGAAGGCCCATATCGGACATAAAGGCCGCGATCAATGATGCAGGCATCAATGCAGGTTTTGAAGGCCGGGTTAAAATAAGAAGACATGATATCCTTAGATCCATCAAAGGGCTGCTGTTTGATTCGCCTGAATGTCTGTCCATGGATGAGACAGATTCAGCGAGTGTGCCGGTTCATGAAATTGGACATGTACTTGTAGCAGAGGTTTTAGAGCCGGGAAGCGTAAGCCTTGTATCCATAGATTCTCATAACGGGTGCATCGGCGGGGTAACAAGGATCCGTTCCAGAAAAGATGTATTATCATCGGCTGCAATGGAAAACCAGGCCATATGGGGACTCGGAGGCAGAGCCGCAACGGAACTGTTCTTCGGAAGTCCGGATATCGGCTCGAATTCTGACATCGCTGCCGTTCATGATATTGTCGATAATCTGGTCTGCGGAGAAGCAATGGCCGGCTTTGAAACGTTCAGCTATCTTGTCAGTTACGGAGGCGGAACAGATGACAGGAAATCCCTGATAGTCGCGCATGAAATGGAAAGGTACTACCGGAAAGCCAAAGAGATCATTGCTTCAAACAGGGATCTGTTCTGCGAGTTATTGCAGGGTTTGAAGGAGCGGAAGACACTTACCGGAAGAGAGATACGCGAGATTATCGATACCTTTTCTGCTGTACCGCAGGAATTTCATAAAAAATCAGATCAGAAGACTGCCTGATGGAAAAATAGACCTGCGTATTTCGCTCAAATAGAGATTTTTCCTTAACTTTTATAAGTATATATTATTGTCATGTGATGAGACGGCGTACATGTACAGGCAGGAGGTGGTTCCGATGGGTCCGAAGGAGAGGATAAGAATGATATTGCTTATAGAGAAGATCCGGAAGAACACGGAATTCGCAAAGAAGATCGCTGTCGAAGACAGTTCGCACTTTAAAGAGGAGACAGAGAAATGACATACGATATTGTTAAGGAAAAACAGGAAGCTATCGAAGCCGGTGAGAGAGCACTCATGAGCCTCCGGCGGGCCAAGAGCGATCTTAACAGCGCAAGAGGATGGGGTATATACGATCTGCTCGGCGGCGGAATGATCTCTACACTTATCAAGCATAGCAGGATGAACCATGCTGAGGAGAACATAAGCCAGGCGAAATGGGAGCTTGCAAAGTTCGCAAGAGAGCTCGATGACGTACAGGACATTACCGGCGTCGACTTCGGTATCGGAGATTTTGCCACGTTCGCGGACTTCTTCTTTGACGGAATGCTCGCAGACTTCTACGTTCAGACCAAGATCAACAACGCCAGGGCACAGGTGGATGAAGCGATAAGACGTGTGGAATACGTCCTGCAGCAGCTCAGAAGATGAACAGACGCACATACTGTGCTGGACTGATCGGCTCAATATGCGTTATATATTATATAGAAATAATTCTGACAGGAGGGAAAAACAAATGCTTATTGTAACAACAGAAACTATCAACGGAAAGAACCTGGAAATGCTCGGTACAGTGAAAGGCAGTACCATACAGACTGTCAATGCTTTCAAGGACATAGGCTCCGGGCTCAAAACGCTGGTCGGCGGCGAACTCGGAAACTATAACAAAATGATGGAAAAAGCAAGAGAAGTCGCTACAGAGCGGATGACCGAAGAAGCCGATAAACTCGGTGCTGATGCCGTTGTCGGCATGAGATATGCTACATCAGCCGTTATGCAGAGCGCAGCCGAAGTTATGGCATATGGAACGGCAGTTAAGTTTGTATAGGTGTTAATATATTGTTTATTAAGGCGATATGCAAGGCAGACTTGCGTATCGCCTTACTTTTCGTTAAAATCTGCTTACACAATGTAATGCGGGCTGTTGCATCAGATAATAAGACTCTCTATCATATAGTTATCGGAGTCGACGCCGAATGTAACTATTAACAGGCATGATCGGAGGAAAGCCATGTATATCGAGGACATCGAAGAAGTTGATAAAGCCATACTGAGGCTCCTAAAGGAGAATGCAAGGCTTTCTTATTCCGAGATCGGAGAAAAGGTCGGTCTTTCAAGAGTATCCGTGAAGAACCGGATGACCGCATTGGAGCAAAAGGGCGTTATCGAGGGATATGCCGCGATAATAAACCCTGTGGCGGCCCCTGACGGCATCAGATTTTTCATGGATATAGAGACCACGCCGGAACGATTTTCTGAAACAGTGGATAAACTGGCATTATTCAAGGCAAACCGCCAGATATACGCTGTTACCGGAGAATGCAGGATCATGGTTACCGGTTATGCCGATACGTCTGCGAAGCTGCGGGCAATGTCCAAGCAGTTTTATGCCAATCTCAAGGGGATACGGAAGTTCTCCATCCATGAGGTGGTTGCGACGTATAAGGATGCGGATGGAGGCGTCGAATATGTCAGAGAATTTCAGCCGGATGAAGGCGATAGTGAACAGCTATGATGGATTAGATTTACACGATAAGAAAAGCGGGGTAGGATTCAAGTTTCCGGTTTACATCAAGGACAGTTATAAGGAAGCGGATATCGAAAACCTTGATCTGAGCGTCAGGTCATACCACTGCCTGAAAAGAGCCGGATTCAACACAGTATATGACCTTATGACTGGTATCACGGGAAGGCTCGATCTTAAGCGGATAAGAAACTGCGGAGATAATTCAAGCCGTGAAATAATGGAAAGTCTGTTCCTGTTCCAGTATATGAATCTGAAGCCGGAACAGAGGGCCGCTTATATTGAAAAGATTGTTAAAATGAACAGAAAGTAGAAGATAGGTTGCAGCACGAGAAAATCCGGCCCGCTTATGCGGGCCGGACCTATGATGACACTCAGTATGATGATCATCCTTCGATGGCGATCAGCTTCTTTTCGGGAAGATTTACTTCCTTCTTCGGGATATTCAGTTTCAGGACTCCGTCTTCGAACTTCGCCTTGATATCTTCCTCGGTGACGCCGTCGCCGACATAGAAGCTTCTCTGCATGGAGCCCATGTAGCGCTCCTGGCGTATGATTTTTCCTTTTCTGTTCTTCTTGTCGTTGTCTCTTGCCTTAGCGGCACCTACCGACAGATATCCGTTCTCGAGCGAGAGCTTGATCTCGTCTTTCTTGAATCCCGGAAGATCGATATCAACTTCATACTCATTCTCGTCTTCGTGCACATCCGTCTTCATAACACGTGCAGCGTGCTTTCCGTACAGCTTCTTGTCGATATCAGGGATCTCAAGCTTCGGGAAATCCATCCAGTCATCCAACAAACTTTCTCCAAATAAACTCGGTAATAACATAGGTCATTCCTCCTTCTCAAAAAACTAAACATACCATTAAGTTTCATGAGCAAGGGAAGGAGTGTTTGGATTCTGTTCTCGGAATCTTCTCTGTTCCTTTGTTCTGACTACGTTATACACCCATTGATTAGCACTGTCAAGTCGAGAGTGCTAAAATATTGTGAATATTCTGTGAATTTTCGCTCTATTTGCGAATATGTGTTCGTTAAAGAAGTCTTTCGCGAACAGTTGTTCGAATATTTCAGAATTTCG
>JAILNQ010000098.1 GCA_024691425.1 Lachnospiraceae bacterium | reverse complement strand
CAGCAATTCGAACGTCAAGGAGCCTGTAAAGCAGGGTCTCTGGGGAATTTTCGAAGTATTCGCGGATACGTTCATCGTCTGTACGATGACTGCAATAGTTGTTCTTTCATCAGGATACATCGATCTGTCAACGGGTCTTGTGGCTGAAGGCGTCAGCGATGCAACGCTCGTTGCGCAGGCTTTTGGTAACGTGTTCGGACGTCCGGGCCAGTGGTTCGTGGCTATCGCAGTACTTCTTTTCGCGTTCACTACGGTGCTCGGATGGTCGCACTACGGCAGCAAGGCTGTTGAGTACCTGTTCGGTACGACAGGCGTGCGCATATATCGTGTGATCTTCGTTCTGATGATGGTATCGGGCGCGGTCATGACATCCTCGCTCGCATGGGACATCTCCGATACGTTCAACGGATTCATGATGGTACCCAACCTTATCGGTGTTGTAGCTCTCACACCTGTAGTAGTCAAGATCACGCGAAATTACATAGCCAGAAAGATCGACGGCAAGGACGAAGAGCCGGTTCTCTCGTTCTTCCCTGAGATCCAGAAGGAAGCTGCAGAGGCAGTAAAGCGCGGGGAGGAATAATAAAACATGTGGGCATATGAATCGGTTTTCTATCAGATATATCCGCTCGGTTTCTGCGGCGCGCCGTTTGAAAATCCCGGTGCACCGATAACTGCCGAGGACAGGAACAGCGGAAAGAAGCCGGAACACTCCGGTGAAAATCATTCCATACTCAAAGTCATTGACTGGATAGATCACTTAAAATCGATGAACATAGGAGCGGTGTATTTTTCTCCGCTCTTTGAGTCTGATACGCACGGCTATAACACAAGGGATTACACGCTGATCGACAGCCGCATCGGAACGAACGAGGATTTTGCAAAGGTTTCTAAGGCGCTTCATGACGCGGGCATAAAGGTCGTGCTCGACGGCGTTTTCAATCATGTAGGCCGCGGCTTCTGGGCGTTCGAGGATGTCAGGAGATACAGATGGGACAGCATCTACAAGGACTGGTTCCACATCAATTTCGACGGCAATTCGAACTACAACGACGGACTGTGGTACGAAGGCTGGGAGGGCAACTATGACCTCGTGAAGCTGAACCTTTATAACGACAATGTCGTGAACCATATTTTCGGCTGCATAAAAGGATGGGTCGATGAGTTCGATATCGACGGAATAAGGCTTGACGTGGCGTACTGCCTGCCGCCTGAATTCCTTGCAAGGCTCCGCTCTTACACGAACGGATTGAAGGATGATTTTTTCCTTGTAGGAGAGTGCCTGCACGGTGATTACAACAGATGGATGGGAGATGACAAGTGCCATTCGGTCACGAACTACGAGTGCTACAAAGGCCTTTACTCGAGCTTCAACAGCATGAACCTGTTCGAGATCTGTCATTCGCTGCAGCGTCAGTTCGGAAGCGAAAACTGGTGCCTGTACCGCGGAAGGCATCTTCTGTCGTTCGTCGATAACCATGATGTCACGAGGGTTGCGAGCATCCTTTCGAACGAAAATCATCTGCCGCTCATCTATTCGCTTGCGTTCGGCATGCCCGGAATACCGTGCGTGTATTACGGAAGCGAGTGGGGAGAGCGTGCTGATAAGTCGATGGGCGATCCGGCACTGCGTCCGTGCTTTGACGCGCCGCAGGAAAACGCTCTTACTGAGCATATCGCAAAACTCGCGGAAGCGAAGAAATCAAGCCGTGCGCTTTGCTACGGCGATTTCAGAAATGTTGTCTTAACTAACAGGCAGTGCATTATCGAGAGGAAAGCTGACGGAGAGAGAGTGCTTGTATGCATCAACGCAGATGAGAACGAGTATGTTGCTCACTTCGACGCAGGGTGCGGTACGGCCGACGACCTCATTTCCGGCGCAAAGATCGACTTCGGCGGCGGCCTGCGGATGCCCGGCTATTCATCGATGTTCCTGAAGATGGAAAGGTGATCCGTTGCCATTTCGGCACCGGACATTCCGACGGTATACTTAGGTTCCCCTGCTCCGAACCGGGTAGCTATGCCGCTTCTTATGAACGCCCTGTAAAAGATTTCCAGATTCTGCTTAAGATCGTAGACTGCAAAGTGAAGCATATCCCCGAGCACACACTGAGCATTATGTAGGTATAAAGCGTGCATCGTCTTTTTTCATCTCCTCATCAAGGATCTTAGACTATTATCCGGCGTCCCTGACATATACTTTATATGACGAATGTTGGGCATTTGCAAGTGGCGTATTTTACCTTTTAACCCAAAATCATAAGAAAAAACATTAATAGGATGTATTATAGCTATTATTGTGTTATAATATAATCAATTGGAGGTGAAAATCATGATTGTAGATACTGATACTATGATATCCATAACTGAAGCAAATCAGAATTTTTCTAAGGTCGCCCGGCTTGTTGATGAGAAAGGAACAGCGGTGATCCTTAAAAACAATGTTCCCAAATATCTTGTGATAGAATTCAGCAAAGCGGAAGAAAGCATGATTGCACCTGATGAGGATGTACTTGACGTTTCCGAAAGAATTCTGAAAAAGAATAGGAAGGCATATGAGGTGCTTGCAAAGTGATAAGACTGAGCAAGGAGCAGATTCTGATGTTGCATTCTCAATTGATTGAAGAATTCGGAGGGGCCGATGGTGTAAGAGATCATAACCTATTAGAATCAGCAATTGAAACACCTTTTCAATCATTTGATGGAATGGATATTTATCCAACCATACAAGCAAAAGCAGCACGGCTTGCTTATGGGCTAATAAAAAATCATTGTATGATTGACGGTAATAAACGCATTGGTGCACACTCGATGATAGTGTTTCTCGCTCTTAATTCTGTCGATTTGAAATATACGCAGAAGGATCTGTATGAAACAATTCTTTCCGTTGCAGACGGTACCCTGGATTATGAAGGTCTGCTTCGATGGATCTTAAAACATCAGATTTGATAGGTATTTATGATTGATTTTTGGGGCGAGTATATTTCGCTGAGATTTTTTGTTCAATCATTAAAACAGTATACATGCGAAAAAAGGTCCACAAAACCCGCCTCCGCGCTTGTTTTTTGCGCAATTTTCATGTATAATCTTTACATATTTTTATGTATTAAAACTTACGGCATTGTAAAAAATGCCGAGAAGGGGTGTTACTATGGCTAAAAATACCGCAAAGAAGAAGGATAACGACAAGGTATCGTTCTTCCATTCCATTTCGGCCAAGATCATGCTTCTCGTTTTGGTGTGCGTAGCGATCACGGTTACAGTCTGCACATTCATTTTCATACGGAAAGCAAAGAGCGAGATCACGGATGTGACGATGAGATACATCGAGTATGTTGCCAGATCCGAGAGGGATATGCTGAACCGTAGAGCCGGGGCAGCAACAACTGAGTTCTATTCGAGCGCGCTCGGTTCCATTACGGTTGACGGAATAAGCGGATCCTATGCGTATCTCGTGGACAGTGATTCTACGATGCTCTATCATCCGACCGAGAGCAAGATCGGTTCGCCTGTCGAGAATGAGGTCGTCAAGGGTCTGGTAGCTCAGCTTCAGGGCGGAAGCACTCCCGCGGACGGAGTTGCCAGATATCTTTACAAAGGCTCCTACAAGTACGCAGGATATGCGATAACAAAAGACAACCAGATACTCGTCATCTCGGCCGATGAGGATGTAGCTCTTGCGCCGATGAACAGGATAAGGAACATAGGAATAATCGTTGCGGTTGTAATGCTTCTTATCTCGCTTGCCGGAGCATATGCAATAAGCATTCTGATCACAAGGCCCATCAAGCAGATCACGGAGATTCTCGACAAGACCAGCAGGTTTGATTTCAGACATAACCCGAATGCTCCGAAGCTCGTCAAGAGAAACGACGAAAACGGTGTCATGGCAAGAGCCGTATCGGGCATGCGCACCAGCCTGCGCAGAATGGTTGCCAGCATTGAAGAGGCTTCAACGAAAATCAATGGAAACGTCGATCAGCTCGAGGATGTTGCGAACGTTGTCAACTCTATGTGTACTGACAACTCGGCGACGACCGAGGAGCTTGCGGCAGGAATGCAGCAGACGGCGGCAACGACCGAGAGCATCTATGCGAACATCGGCTACATGAAGACCGGAGCAGAGGATATACAGGCCCTTTCGGAAGCCGGCGATACGCTTTCGAGAGAAGTCATGGAAAGAGCCGCAATGCTCCGCGAAAAGACGATGGCCGCAACGAACAGGACAAAAGAGAAGTACGAATCCGTCAAGATACGTTCAGATCAGGCCATCGAGGATTCGAAGGCAGTCGAGAAGATCAACGCTCTTACCGAATCGATCATGGCTATTTCATCACAGACTTCGCTTCTTGCGCTCAATGCTTCGATTGAAGCGGCAAGAGCCGGTGAGGCAGGAAGAGGCTTCGCAGTTGTTGCGACCGAGATCGGAAACCTTGCTAATCAGACTAGTACAACGGTATCGGATATCAACAATATCGTCAGCGAAGTAAACAACGCGGTTTCCAACATGTCAGGATGCCTTGCAGAGACAGGCGCTTTCCTCGAGGAGACTGTACTTTCCGATTATTCGGAATTCGCACAGGTCAGCGAGCAGTACAATGATGATGCGGTCAAGTTCAAGGAGAGTATGAACGATGTTCATGAATCGATCATCAACCTGACTGATTCGATCTCAAAGATCAGCGATGCGATCAGCGGCATTACATCCACAGTCGGCGAATCCACAGTCGGAGTCACAGACATCGCCGAGAAGACCACAGACATGGTCAGCCGCACGAGCGAGACCAGCGGCCTCGTAGAAGAGAGCAAGAACTGCGTCATCCAACTCCAAGACATAGTCGGCGAGTTTCAGATGGATTAAATGGCGGGGCGAATGGCCCGCCAGCCTGAGCGGCGCCTGAGCGGACTTCGCTCGCAGACCTTATTAACTTAACACCGGCATGGGGGGACCGGACAGATATCAATGCAGATAGGAGGTATATATGTTCAATATTGGTGATACGGTAGTGTGCAGTAACGGTGTATGCAGGATCGAAAAGATCGGCCCTCTTGCCGGCATGGGTAAATCCGTTGCCGACCGATCATATTATACCCTCCGCCCTTGTTTCGATGATGCTGCTACGATATATGTTCCCGTGGACGGTGATGATGATGCGCTCCGTTTCGCACTCGACCGTGATGAAGTCGAGAAGCTCATGGAGGAGATAGGCGACCTCGACCAGATCAATATCTCTGACGAGAAAAAACGCGAGACGGAATACAGGAACGCCGTCAATTCAAAAGACCCGAGAAAACTCATCCGCATCATAAAAACGATGTATTTCAGAAGGAAAGCAAGGATCGAGAGCGGTAAGAAATCGACGGCGATAGACGAAAGATACTTCCGCATCGCTGAGAACAGGCTGCACGAAGAAATAGCCCTCGCCCTCGGCATAGACCGTGAGGAAGTGAAAGAATACCTAAGGAAGTACATAGAGAAAAAATAGCAGGATAAATGCACAATAAGGAGACGCGAGGCAAGCTTCTCCTTATTTTTTTGATTGTGATATAATACATCTATGAAAAAGACGGTCATCACATATCTTTTTTTCATAATCGCAATGTCTGCTTTCATCACCCTGAGGTTATACGCGGGGAAGGTGCAGGCATCGGAGAAAGTCATTGAGGACACACCGGAGGCTGCTCCCGAAACTATAGCCGAAAAGCCGGAAGCGCCCGAAGAGACGGAGCCTATAGAAGAATCTGATGAGCCGGCCGTCACTCCTGCAGCTGATGACAGGGAATATCTGTGGCGCGGCGATGTTGAACCGGTTTCGGAATATGACGGATCGCTTCCGAGGATAGTGTGCTGGGGTGATTCGCTCACAGTTTCGCTCGACGGGAAGAGCGCATATCCCGACATACTCCGCGAGCTTTCAGGATGCGAGGTCATAAACTACGGCGTTGAGTCGGAAAACACTGCGATGATCGCGATGAGAGAAGGAGGACTGCGCGTTAACGTAAAGGCTACGGTCCTTCCGGCGGACACCGATCTCATTCCGATCTTTCTTCGGACCGAGAACAACGGGCATGTTTTCTTCCTCGACAACGGGGACGCGGGCATCAATCCGTGCTTCATAAACGGTATAGAGGGGGAGCTCACGAAGCTTAACGGCTCATACTATTTCAAGCGTGCGCGCAAGGGTGAGCGTATCGCGGTAGAAGAGGGAACGCAGCTGCGCACTCACGGAATGGTCGATGCGAGAGAGGACGATGTTCTCGTGATTTTCGCAGGAACGAACGACCTTCCCGATAAGAAGAGCGTATCGAACATAATAAATCTCGAGAGGAGCATGCTCGAGTCGGCAGAATGCGATAAATATATAATCGTCGGTCTCACCTATGCAGGCGGGATCCCCGAGATAGACGCGGTCAACGAAGCACTCGCAGAAGAGTTCGGCGATCATTTCGTGGATATAAGGAAATACATGCTGAATTTCGGGCTCGATGATGCGGGCATCACTCCGACGGCGGACGATATTGCCGATATAAACAGGGGAGAGATCCCGAAGTCGCTTCGCAACGACTACGTTCACGGAAATGCAGCGTATCATAAGCTGCTCGGCGAACAGATATACAGAAGGATGCAGTACCTGGGATACTGCTCGGGGGAGAAAAAATGATCTACACGCTGACTTACAATCCATCAATCGATTATCTCGTCACGGTCGACAGCCTCGAGATAGGAAAGCTTAACCGCATGAGGAAGGACACGTACCTCTACGGCGGAAAAGGCGTCAACGTCTCGCAGGTGCTCAAAGAGCTCGGCATAGACAATACCGCGCTCGGTTTCGTTGCGGGATTCACCGGAAGAGAGATCGAAGAAGGCCTTCAGAGAATGGGGATAAAGACCGGATTCGTGCATCTTCCCGAAGGCCATTCGCGGATCAACATCAAGTTCCATGGAATAAAGGAAACCGAAGTGAACGCTCCCGGACCGTTTGTGGATGCGGTGAGCATGAGAGCTCTGAGGGATAGGATATCGCAGATAGACAGGGACGATATACTCATTCTTGCGGGCGCGGCAACTGCCAACATGGAGAACGATACGTTCGCGTCGTTCATCTCGGACCTTCCGTACAGGGATACGAAAGTCATCCTCGACACGACCGGCGAGGCGCTCATCAGCGCGCTCAGCTATCATCCGTTCCTGATAAAGCCGAACATCGAAGAACTGTGCGATCTTTTCCA